>JAIRUZ010000062.1 GCA_031254115.1 Streptococcaceae bacterium | reverse complement strand
ATTTGCTGCGGTGAATGCGGCATGGCTCGAGAAGACGGAAATTCCAGCTGACAGACCGCGCATTGCGGCGTTTGACGAGCTCGTGATTGAAAACGAGAAGAAGTTGGGCGCGGATTTGAAAAATTTGTCAGAAACGGGCGCTGACGGCGTCTTGGGACAAGCGGTCGCATTTTACAATATGGCGGGCGACTGGGAAACACGCAATCGCGCCGATTTGTCAGCTGTCAAAGCCGAACTCAGCAAAGTGCAGCGGCTGACAAGCTTTTCGGATTTTCTGTCAGCTGCTACAGATCTTGTTTTTCATTCGCAGGCAACGTTGCCGTTTAATTTTGGCGTTGAGCCTGACATGAAAGACGCGGTGCACCACTCGCTCGGCTTCACGGGGCCAGGGCTCATTTTGCCTGACACGACGTATTATGACGCGAAACATCCGAGAAAAGCGGAATTGCTCGCTTTTTGGGTCAAAAATACGGCAGAAATTCTCGCGGCGTTTGGCGTTGACAAGGTGCAGGAAATTGCCGAAAACGCCGTTGCATTTGACGCGCAGCTCGCCGCATCAGCCAACACTTCCGAGGAATGGGCAAAATATGCAGAGCTGTACAATCCTGTCAGCTGGACGGATTTTACAGCCAAAGTGCCGCTTGGCAATTTCGTAAAAAGTCTTGTCGGTCGCACGCCTGAGCGGATTATGGTCTTTGAAACTCGCTTTTTTGACGCATTTGAAACGCTTATTTCCGAGAAAAATTGGCCGCTGATACACGCGTGGATGCTGGCTAAAATCGCGCGCAAAGCGACTGCGACAGTCTCTAACGACCTCCGAATTTTGGGCGGCGCGTATGGGCGCTTTCTGTCCAATATTTCAGAAGCCAGAAGCCAAGAAAAACATCAACTTGACGTGACTGAAGGCTATTTTTCGCAAGCTATCGGGCTTTTTTACGGCGAAAAATATTTTGGTGAAGCAGGCAAAAAAGATGTGTTGCGCATGGTTCGCGCGATGATCAAGGTGTATCAAACGCGGCTTGCCGAAAATCCGTGGCTCTCAAAAACGACGGCTGACAAGGCGATTGAGAAGCTTGCCGCCATCACGCCGATGATTGGCTACCCTGACAAACTCCCCGAAATCCTCGCAAAATTGGTTGTCAGCGCGGACAAAACGCTTTATGAAAATGCGTGCCAGTTTGACGAAATTCTGACGGCGCGTCATTATGCAAAATTCAGCGAGGACGTTGACAAAACCGAGTGGCACATGCCGGCGCACATGGTCAACGCCTATTACAGTCCTGACAGCAACACGATTGTCTTTCCAGCTGCAATTTTGCAGGCACCGTTTTATGACAATAAAAACCAAACCGCGAGCGAAAATTACGGCGGCATCGGCGCTGTCATTGCACACGAAATCAGCCATGCGTTTGACAACAATGGCGCCCAGTTTGATAAATTTGGCAATCTGAACAAATGGTGGACAGACGACGACTACAAGGCTTTTGAGGCGAAGCAAGACGAGATGATTGCGCTCTTTGACGGCGTTGAAACAGAAGCGGGTGCTGCTAATGGCAAGCTCATTGTCTCTGAAAATATCGCCGATCAGGGTGGTATCACGGCGGCGATTACGGCGGCGCAACTCGAGCCCGATTATTCGGCACGTGAATTTTTCACACAATGGGCAAAAATCTGGCGGATCAAAGCCAGCAAAGAATATCAGCAGATGCTGCTATCAATGGACGTGCATGCTCCAGGCAAGCTCCGCGCGAATATTCCGCCGACAAATCTCAGCGAATTTTATAGCACATTTGACGTCAAAGAAACGGATAAAATGTGGCGTGCGCCAGAAAATCGTGTGAAAATCTGGTAAATAAAAAATAAAAATTCCAGCGAAATGAATCGTTTGGAATTTTTATTTTCTGCATGGGATAATGTTTTAAAACGTCGTTTTTTCTTGACAGAAAGCGTTTACTTGACTATAATAAGAGAATAGAAAGAGGAGATTTATATTATGGCAGAACTTTTTGAGTCACTCAAAGGAAAAATTGCGGGCAAGGGCTTGCGCATCGTTTTTCCGGAAGCATTGGAGCCGCGGATTCTGGCTGCTGCTGCACGTTTGCAGGCGGAGGGACTTGTGACGCCCGTTCTTATTGGTAACATCGCGGATGTCAAGGCCGCGCTTGCTGCGCGCAATCTCAATGAGGACGCATTTGGCATCAATGATCCCAACGAATGTGCCACATTTGATGCGTTGGTGGCTGAATTTGTGGCGCGTCGTAATGGCAAAACAACGCCTGAAGAAGCGCGCAAATTGCTGAAAGATCCGAACTATTTTGGTACGATGTTGGTGCAAACGGGGCTTGCGGACGGCATGGTTTCGGGCGCTATTCATTCAACCGCTGACACGGTGCGTCCCGCCCTGCAAATTATCAAGACAAAACCGGGCGTAAAGTCGGTTTCAGGCGCGTTTATCATGGTCAAAGGCCGCGATTCGGGTGAAAAATATGTCTTTGCAGACTGTGCGATTAATATCGAGCCTGACGCGAATACGCTGGCTGATATTGCGATTGCGTCAGCTGAAACGGCGCGCACATTTGACATTGAGCCAAAAGTTGCCATGTTGAGCTTCTCAACCAAAGGCTCTGGCAAATCGCCCGACGTGGATCGCGTGGTTGAGGCAACAAAATTGGCGCGCGAGAAAGCGCCAAACTTGGCGATTGATGGTGAATTACAGTTTGATGCGGCGTTTGCGCCTGAAGTCGGCCGTCAAAAAGCGCCAGATTCCAAAATCGCGGGGCACGCGACGGTGTTTGTTTTTCCAGATATTCAAGCGGGAAATATTGGCTATAAAATTGCGCAGCGCTTGGGCGGATTTGAGGCGATTGGGCCGATTTTGCAAGGCCTGAACAAGCCTGTGTCTGACCTTTCGCGCGGCTGTAACGAAGAAGATGTTTACAAAACAGCGATTATTACGGCGGCACAAGCCGTGCAATGAAGCACGTCAAATAATCAAAAGATAGAAAAGCCTGCGTTTGTCGGGCTTTTTTGTTGATTCCGCTTGATTTTAAATATGGTATAATTACACAATATGGCAACGATTCGGAAATCTAAAACGCGTCAGAAAAAAGCGACGGCGAACACGGAGCGAAAATCGGGCAATCAGCGCCTGATTGTGTATGCGGTGAGCGCGTTATTTTTATTTTTTGCGGTGACGCGGCTCGGCTTTTTTGGTGTGACGGCATACAATCTTGTGCGGTTACTCGTGGGCTCTCTGGCGTATCTGGCAATCGCACTTTATGTGGCATTTTTAATCGCCCCGATTTTTAAGGACGGCGTGTTTGAAGAAAATAAGCGCTTGATTCCGGGCATTTTGCTCGGTTTTGTCGGCATTTTATTAGTCGTCCAAGCGTTTTTTTCTGTGAACTTTGGCACAGACAATGCGTTGTGGTATGTGCTTGATGATATCAAAAACTTTCGGGTGGCGCATCCAGCAGGCGGCGGTTTTGTTGGCTGGGCGCTTTATTTTCCGCTCAAGGCGCTCTTTTCGGAGATTGGCGTTTACATTGTCAGCGCAATTTTGTTCATTCTGGCTTGGTTTATAGCGATTCCTGGGCTGATGGGAAATTTGCGTGTGCGGCTTGTGGCGCTGGTTTCTGACAGCAAAGAAGTGCGTGCGCAAAAGAAGCAGGCGAAGCTTGACGCGAAATGGGAGGCCGAGCAGGCTGAACGCGCGCCCGCTTACGGCGCTGAGGCAGAAATGGACGATTCTGTCAGCGCTGACACGACTTTTGAAGACGAAGCGCCAGAGTTTGACGCTGTGCTTCCGCAGGAGACATCGGTACATCAGCCGCGTACGGCGCCACAAAATTTTGAAACGTATGATTATCAAGAGCCAACGTACGATCCGTATGGGCTGATTACGGCTGAGGATGCAGATTTGAACGAATTGTATGCGCCACAAGCTGATGAAATTACTGATAATTCAGCAACCGACGCGGATTATGCGGAAAACGCGAGCGTGCCGTATGTCAAGAAACGCGTGTACAAGCCTGAAATGCCAAGCGTTCCAGTAGCAGCAGTAGCAGCAGTAGCAGCAACTGATGGACATTATCAGCTGCCGCAGGCGACTTTATTGACGCCGATTCCGCCTGCGGATCAATCAAAAGAGCTCGCGGCTGTCAAGAAAAATTCCAAGATTTTGGAGGAAGCGCTCTCGTCGTTTGGCGTGTCAGCGCAAGTCGTGTCAAGCACGGTCGGCCCGTCCGTCACAAAATATGAGCTGAAAATAGCCACGGGAACACGCGTGAATCGCATTTTAAATTTGGCGGATGATTTGGCGCTTGCGCTTGCGGCGCGCGACATCCGCATTGAGGCGCCGATTCCTGGTAAATCGCTTGTCGGCGTGGAAATCCCGAATGGGACAGTCGCAACGGTTGGCTTTCGTGATCTTTGGGAACATTCGCGCACGGCTGATGACAAGCTTCTGGAAGTGCCGCTCGGCAAGGCGCTTGACGGCTCGATTCACAATATGGATCTCGCGCGCATGCCGCATTTGCTGGTGGCAGGTGCGACGGGTTCAGGTAAATCGGTCGCGGTCAACGGCATTATTGCAGGCATTCTCATGAAAGCGCGGCCGGATCAGGTCAAATTTATCATGGTCGATCCAAAAATGGTCGAGCTCTCGGTGTACAACGATATTCCGCATCTTTTGATTCCTGTCGTGACCAATCCGAGAAAAGCTGCGCGCGCGCTCCAGAAGGTCGTCGACGAGATGGAGATGCGCTACGAGCTGTTTGCGCGCTACGGCGTGCGAAATATCAGCGGCTACAATGAAAAATTGCAGGCAGAAAATTTGTCGTCCGAGGTGCAAACGCCTGAAATGCCGCTGATTGTCGTGATTGTCGATGAATTGGCGGATTTGATGATGGTCGCAAGTAAAGAAGTTGAAGACGCGATTATCCGAATCGGTCAAAAAGCGCGTGCAGCGGGAATTCACATGATTTTAGCGACGCAGCGGCCGTCAGTTGATGTCATCAGCGGACTGATTAAAGCCAATGTGCCGTCGCGCGTGGCGTTTGCGGTTTCCTCGGGCACGGATTCACGGACGATTCTCGATCAAAATGGTGCTGAAAAGTTGCTGGGGCGTGGCGACATGCTGTATTCACCGATTGATGAAAATCATCCATTGCGCCTGCAGGGCGCATTTATCAGCGACAGCGATGTTGAGCATGTGGTTGCTTTCATCAAGCAGCAAGCGGCTGCGGAATATGACGACGCGTTCGACCCTGGTGAGGCTGAGGGCGATGACAATCGCAGCGGTTACGCGGGGCAGGCGGCAGGCGAATCGGGCGATCCTTTGTTTGAGCAAGCGAAATCGCAAGTCATTGCGACACAAAAAGCAAGCGTGGCGGCCCTTCAGCGTTCGCTCAAAGTGGGCTTTAACCGCGCGACAGATCTCATGAACGAGCTCGAAGCGGCGGGCGTTGTGGGGCCTGCAAAGGGCACGACACCGCGAAAAGTGCTCATGAATCTCTCGGGTGACTTTTCAGGAGATGACGTATGATTTTTGATGACTTAGAAAAAATTGTAAGCCAAGGGTTGCCGCCCATTTTGGCGATTTTCGGTGAGGAAATAGAGATGGTTGTCGAATTGCGTGACGAGCTTTTGTCAGCCGTGACGTTTGACAGAAACAATTTAAATCAAGCGCATTATGATTTGACAGCTTCTGTCAGCGCTGATGAAGTTTTAGATGAGCTAGAAAGTTTGCCGTTTTTTGGCGACAGCCAATTTGTGCTGTTGGAAAACCTGACAAATCTGACGGGTGCAAAGAAAAAAGCGTTTGACGAGAAGCAACTCGGGCGTTTTGAAGCTTATTTGGCCAATCCGCTTGAGACGACGCAGCTCGTGATTGTTGTCAGAGGCAAGCTCGACAGTCGGCTCAAACTGACAAAGTTGCTGAAAAAAACGGCCGTTTGCTTGGAAGCGAAAGCTGTCAGGCCGCAAGAACTCGCCGCGTATTTCCCAAAGTCGGGACTTTCTAGGTCGGTGCTTGCGCGCGTGATTGAGAAATCGGGCGGCTCGTATGCGACGGCGAAAGCGAATATTGCGCTGCTCAAAACGTACGCGAGCGGGCGCGACATTACGCTTTCTGATGTGGAAAAAGTGGTGCCGAAATCGCTGTCAGACCAAGTGTTCGACTTGTCAGACTTTGTGATTGCTGGAAAAACTGCGCAGGCGCGTGAATTGGTCGGCGATTTGCTGCTTCAAGGCGAGGAAATCTTGCGGATTTTAGGCTTTTTGACGACGAGCTTTCGCACGTATCTGCAAGTCAAGCTGATGGCTGATGGTGGTATGAGCGAAGCGCAGATGACTTCGAGCCTGAAAATTCATCCGTATCGCGTGAAATTGGCGGCACAAACGGTGCGTAGGCTCACGACTGACAGGCTCAAAAAGGCGCTGTCAGCGCTGATAGAGCTGGATTATCAAATTAAAACGTCGGTTGCAGACAAGAACTTCCTATTTGACCTGCTGCTGATAAAGTTATCCACAGAACTGTAGAAAAGTAGTCGCAAAAAAGTGTGGAAAAAGCATTTTTTACTTGAAATTTTCCCGAAAATCTGCTAAACTTGACTATAATTCCCTGAAAAGGAGCGAAAATGGCACAATTTAAATATACGCCGCGCGAAATTTACGAAATGGATTTTGAAGTGAAAATGCGCGGCTACAACAAAGAAGAAGTTGACGAGATGCTTGATGGCGTCATTGAAGACTACGAAAATTACGCAGCCGAGCTGTTACGTTTGCAAGAAGAAAATGAATTTTTGAAGAAGCGCGTGGCGGATTTGGAGAAAAATAACAACCGTCCTGTGGCAAATGAAATCGAGCAAACGCAGCGCTTAGAGGCAATGCAAGCGGCGGTTGCCAGTCAAGCACCCACGACGCAGGCGCCCGCGGCCAATCCTTTCCCAGCCGCGCAGAGCAAAGAGCCGTCCAATTTTGAGCTCATCAAGCGCATCAATCGCTTGGAGCGCGCGGTGTTCGGCACGGACAGCCAATTTGGTGCAGGCAGCAATTAAAGTGACATAAACAGTTTTCGGATGTTCGATCGAAAGATACTAGTTTTTTGATAGGAAAGTCCAGGCTCGCACGCGCTGCGACGCGCGTAGTGTTTGTGCCAGCGGAATAAATAACGCTGGGCAGGGGAGTCACCCCTGACGGCAGAGAAATTGGCTTCAGGTTCTCCTTTTAAACCCAGCCAAAAGTATCTTGAAAGTGCCATAGAGACGAGTTTTCGCGGAAACGCGGAAAATGGAACGCGGTAAACCCCTCAAGCGAGCAACCCAAACTACGGTCGGGGCATCAGATTCGGCGAATGAATTTTTTAAAATGAAGCCAGAATTTGGCTGTCAGCTATGGCAGAGACAGATGAGCATACAGGCGCGCGTGAAATCGCGTGCTGGACATAACTTGGCTTATAGAAAACTGATGACATGGGCTGGGGCGCAAGCTCCGGCTTTTTATATGAAAGCAACTAAAAAATGAAAACAAACTTTCTTTTACAAGCAACAGCGTCAGCTGGCGTCGAAGCCCTGACGGCGCGTGAACTCCGCGATTTGGGCATGGAAAATGTGCGCATTGACGATCGTAGCCGTGTTTTTTTTGAGGGCACGGCGCGCGAAATTGCGCAGGCAAATCTCTGGCTGCGCACGGCTGACCGCGTTAAACTTGTTGTGAGCGAGTTCAAAGCGCGTGATTTCGAGACACTTTTTGATGCGATTTATGCGCTTGACTGGGAAGCGTATTTGCCGCTGGGCGCGAAATTCCCGATTTATAAGGCGAAAACGGTCAAATCTCAGCTGCACAATGAGCCGGCGATTCAGGCCATCGCGAAAAAAGCGATTGTCAAGAAAATGCAGCATGTCTATCATCGTCCAGAAAATGTCACCTTGCAGGAAAATGGGCCGCTTTTTAATATTGAAATTGCTATTCACAAAGATATGGTGACGCTCACGATTGATACGACGGGCGATTCGCTGTTTAAGCGTGGCTATCGTACGGAGCACGGCGGCGCGCCGATCAAAGAAAATATGGCCGCGGCGATTCTTTTGATGACAAATTGGTTCGCCAATCCGACGCGCGCATTTGTTGATCCGACGTGCGGCTCGGGGACATTTTGTATTGAGGCAGCGATGCTTGCGCTCCATATAGCGCCAGGGCAAAATCGCGATTTTGCGTTTACAAGCTGGCCATGGATCGGAAAAAACGAGCTTGAAGCGCTCAAAAAAGAAGCCCAATCGCTTGTCAGGGCTGACAAAACGCTTGACATTACAGGCTATGACAGCGACCCTAAAATGATTGCCATTGCCCGTAATAATACACTTGCGGCGGGGCTGGAAAATGTGATACAATATAAGCAGATGCGCTTGCAGGATTTTGAGAGCGAAAAGCTTGACGGGGTGCTCGTTTCCAATCCACCGTACGGCGAGCGTTTGCTTGAAAAAGAGGAGGCGCAGAAGCTTTACCGTGAAATGGGCGAAACGTTCCGGCGGCTAGAAACGTGGTCAAAATACATTCTCACGAGTTCTGAGAGTTTTGAGGCCTTGTACGGCGCAAAAGCAGACAAAAAGCGCAAGCTTTACAATGGCACTTTGCGGACTGATTTGTATCAGTATTTTGGAAAACGAATTAAAACGAATTAAATAAGTAATTAGGAGTAAAAATGTCTGAAAACGAAAATGGCGAATTGAAATCTGGCTCGAGTTTGGGGCAAAATGAAACCTTTGAAGCGCGCATCGCACGCATTCAAGCAGTTTTGGATGGACAAAAAGCAGAAGTTCAAGGCACGCTAGAAGACGCACCGCAGCTTGCAGAAGTAAATACTAGCCAGGAAATTTCTGAACCATTGGCACCTGATTTGGCGTCTGAAAATGCCGATGAAAACGCTGAAAGTTTGGGCGCTGTGGCACTTAGCACCGCGTCAGAGACGCCAAGAAAAGCGGTCGCTGAGGCAAGTTTTGAGCCAGAAGAAAGCGCGACGATTGAAAAATCAGCTGAAGAAAAGTCAGAAGAGCAATCAGACGAAGGACAAACAGACGTTTCGCAAGCGCTGACAGAAACGCCGCAGGACGCGCGCGCGACTGACACGCAGGAAAATCTGGCCGCAACAGCCGTGCCGCATGCACACGTGGCTGACAAAGTGGACGCCGCACAGCACAGCAAGCCGCAAACGCCAACGCGCGCCAAAAAACGGGTGTTTCCGATTGTTCTTATCGTGCTCGCCCTGCTTTTAATTATCAGCGGCGTGTTCGTTTTCATGAAAAAAGGCAAAAATGGCACGACAGCGGCAAGCTCTTCATCTACATCTTTGTCATCAACGTCATCGAGTGTTAGTGCCTCATCTTCGTCTTCATCAGTATCAATAACAAGCAGTTCAAGTTTGGAAAAAAGCACGACGAGTGCTTCGTCAGGCGCGAGCAGCAATGCGTCGCAAAAATCGTCTCAGGCGTCACACACGGCAAGTAGCGCCACTGCACCGATTTCTGCACGCCAAAAAATGATTAATTCGGTCAACCATGCAGGCGAAGTCACGCCGCTTGATCCGCATATCACAGGCTACGAGGACGTCTTCACATGGTCAGCGACGCTCACGCCAACGGACGTTGTGAACGCACTTGCGGGCGCTGGAGTCGCCGTTCATGCCGCTCCAAAATGGATTCCAGCTGCCATTGTGCACGGTCAAGGCATCGTGAATTTGTACCAGGCAGATGGCACCTTTGTGGCGCAGGTAAATATGGCAACGGGAGGGATTACGCCGCGCGCGAAATAAAAACAGATGACAAAAGATAAAAAACGTTTAGAAGATGAACTGGTAGAAAAGCCGAAAAATGAGGACGTTGTCAGCTCTGACAGCGTTGTTTCTGATGCTCTAAGCTCTGAAAATCCGTCTGTCAGCGCTCGCGTGGCAGATAAAACGCTCAAAATTCACAAGGAAACAACACTTGATTTTTCAGAATTAGATGAAAAAGTCACCATTGAAGAAGTTTCAAATGCCGCGCAAGCCGTTGAAGAGGATAATCTACTCAACGAATCGCCGCTTGACAAATATGTTCGCAACCACCGCATGCAAGTTGAGCAAGTCAAATCAAGCTTTGGCGAGGGCGACGCGGTTGAAAATGCGGAAATTTTGAGCGAAAGTGACGGCGTAAAAGAGGACGCGTTGTCTGAAAGCATGGCTGATGCGCACGATTTGACGTCTGACAGCGCCGATTTTGATTCGCTTTTGAAAACGCCTGTCACAAAGGTGGGTGAAGCGTTCACAGTCGAAGAATCCGAAAATGGCTTGCTTTCTGTGACGGACCGCTTTGATTCGCTCAAAATCGAAAGTCTTGATGCGCCTGAAAGCGCTGAAATTAGCACGTCGGAGCTTGCAGAAACGCAGGCAATTGAAGGCGAAATGCTCGAAGACGCTGGCAGCCCGACCGTCATTTTCCCGATTCCTTTAGCGGCTGAAAAAATGTCCGAGCCAGACGCGGAAGCAGCGCCGATTCACAGGCGGAGCGTCCATTTTCAGGAGGCAGAACTTGAAAAAGCGTATCCAGCACAAACAGCGCTTTCTGAAACACCCGAAAATCCTGTCAGCGCTGACAATGTTGAATTTTCAGAAGCGGCGCAAGAAAGCGCGACGGCCGCAGAACTGACAAAAAATAAAAAGCTGCGTCGCGGCCTCATTGTGGGGCTGTCAGCCGTCGTTTTGCTGTCAGCGGCGGGGGGCGGCTATGCCGTTTACCAGGGAAATGTTACCCATCAAAAGCAAGTCGCCGCACAGGCGAAAAAAGAAGCCGACGCGATTAAAACGTTTGATACAGATTATGTCGCATTTTTCACAAATTCCAAAAAGACAGCGCTCAAAAATTCGGCGTTTTCAAATCTGTCAGCGCTCAAATCAGATCTTGACACGATAAATAAAGGAAGCGACAGCTATCAGACGCGCGAAACCGAATATAACGACTTGTTTGACGACATCACAAGTATTCAAACAGTCAATGCACTTTTTAACAAAGCAGCAATTGTTGACGGAAAACTTGTCAAAACGGCGAGCGTCAAGGCAAACGTAACTGTGCCGAGCCTCACGTCAAAAAATACAACGATTGGTGCGCTTCTAAAGCAAGCAACCGACATGGCAACGAAACAATTGGCCGATAAAAAAGCGGCAGCCGCCGCACAATCAGCCGCGGCAAGTAGCGCCGCATCAAGTGCTGCTGACTCGAGCACAGCCGCCTCGTCCGCCGCAACGAACACAGCCGCGTCTGCCGCGACGTCTGGTGCGCTAACCGTCACTGGAGGAAGCGCGGCAACTGATACGGCGCCTTACGCGTGGTCTCCTGGCGTACTCGACAGCGTTCTAGCAACGGCGCGCGCGCGCGGCGAGATTTCTGGCAATGATTATACGCTCCAAGAAGCAGGTGTGCACACGACGAATGGCAATATCTACGGCCACAACGGCGTGATAACAGGTCAAGCAACGCCAATTGTCGCGGGTTATTACGATTTGTACCGCGCAGACGGCACGTATCTGTTCACGATTAACTGCAAAACAGGCTATTTCTTCGGCTCGACAAACCCCACAGATTATTGAGAAATTAAAAAATAGGACACGAGCCCTATTTTTTTAATTGTAAGTAGCGTTTGTACCACAAGTCTACGTATGCGGGAGAAAATGGACCGTAACCATTGTCAATCCAAGTGGAGAGAATTTTCACATTTTCGCGCAAGATATGATCAATATCCGCTGGATAATCCATCTGCTTGGCGTGACGTTCGTACTCTTCCACGTCAAGGAGCTTCTTGTCACCATCGGCAAAAACTTTGATATCCAAATCGTAATCAATATACTTGAGCGCTTGCGCGTCCAGCACATAAGGACTTGCGAGATTGCAGTAATAGCTGACGCCTTCCTCACGAATCATCGCAATGATGTTAAACCAAAACTTTTTATGGAAATAAACAATCGCAGGTTCGCGCGTGACCCAGCGCCTGTCATCAGACTCGGTCACGAGCGTGTGATCATTGACTCCAATAAGAGAATTTTCATTTGTCTTCAAAAGCATGGTTTCACGCCACGTTCTGTGAAGACTGCCATCATGTTTATAGCTTTGAATCGTGATAAAGTCGCCTTCTTTCGGAATTTTTGTCATCCCACGACCTTTCTAATTCAAAGTAACCATGATTGATTTTATCATATTTTCAGAAAGTTTTCAAATATTAGTTGTTTGCTGTGAAATCTGGTATACTGGTAAAGAGACGTGTGAATGAAAAATAAATCAGCAAAAAAATATTGGTTATGTCTGATTATTATTCCCTTTATGGGATTGTTTTTTGCAACACAAGACTACGGGCATGCGGGCACGCTTAAGGGGGCGGATTATAGTTATACAGGCGCGCTCAAAAATGGGCGGCCCGAAGGCATCGGGACCATGACGTACACAAACGGCAACAGTTACACGGGCGCGTTTGTTGATGGCGATTTTTCTGGCGAAGGCAAACTTGTCAATAAAGTCGAAAAATGGACGTACACAGGCGTATTTTCGGACGGCGTCCCTGATGGCAAAGGAAAAATGAATCTGCCAGACGGGACGACACGCGCGGTTTTGTTTGACAAGGGGACGCTTGTCAAATGACACGAAAATCAACTACAAAAAGCGCCAAAGTGCGCTCAGATGTGCGAATGGCTCGTCTTGCCTCGGACGTAAAATCGGCGAACCACGTGCGGCAATTGTCCTATGTGCGCGTGCTGGGACTTGCGCTGGTTCTTATTTATCATTTTTGGCCGAAGCTGCTGCCAGGCGGTTTTTTTGGCGTGGATGTCTTTTTTGTGTTTTCGGGTTATTTAATCACGGCGCTTGCGCTCCAAGAAGTGCGCGCGCACCAGACGTTTAATTTGCGAAAATTTGCGCAGCGCCGTTTTTTTAGAATTTTTCCAACGGTCGCGTTTGCAATGCTGACAGTCTTGCCATTTGCGTATTTCGCGCCTGACACCGTCAAATATCAGCTCAAAGAGCAGGTGTTTGCAGGGCTTTCGTTTATCACGAATTTTTATGAGGCATCGACGGGCACGTCGTATGCGACTAATTTTGCGCCGCACATTTGGGTGCATTTGTGGTCGCTTGCGCTGGAAGTCCAATTTTACGTGATCTGGGGCGTGCTCATCTGGCTTTTGTCGCGCAGGCTCAAAAAAATAGGTGCGCTGACAGGCGTTGTGATGATTCTGTCAGTGGCGCTTTTGGCTCTGTCAGCGCTGACAATGGTTTTAGGAAGCCTTCACACGGCGAATTTGTCAAGTTTGTATTACAGCCTCATTGCGCACATTTTCCCGTTTTTTATCGGCGCTGTTCTCGCAAGTTTTGCGGGCATTTACGAGAGCAAATTGCTTTTGAAAATCTCAAAGAAGCTGACAAAAGTGACACTCATACGAAATGCAAGTCTGTCAGCTGGCGCGTTGCTTGGCTTAAGTCTGATTTTCAATTTTGACTGGCGCGCGACATTTTTTCTGGGATTTGGACTTGCAAGTCTGGCATCTGTCAGCTTGATTTTCTGGCTGCGACTTTTGCACATGAAAACGCAAAAATCAGAGCCGAAAATTATTATTTTTCTTGCGAATATCAGCTATGGCGTGTATATTTTTCATTGGCCGCTGCTGACAATTTTCCGCGCGGAAAAGCTGTCAGCGCTGATAGCGGTTGCGCTGACGCTCGGATTTTCTATCATCTTGTCAGCACTGATGTTTTACGGCATTGACCCGATTTTGCAAGGGAAGCGCAAAGGTCACGCGTTTAAACCGCTGCTCGTTGGCGCAACGCTCGTTCTCGCGCTTGCGAGTTTGCCGGCGCTTGCGAGCTCGCAAAATCAAACGAGTCTGGATCGTTCGCTGTGGGAATCAAGCAATCAGCAAGCGATTTCGACGCTGAATTTTGCGGCGGGTTATCTGAAAAATGGCATCAGCAAATCAACGAATACGCTGATTGTCGGCGATTCTGTGACGCTTGGCATGACGTACACATCTGGAGATTCACCGACACTTGCGACGACGATGCCGCATGCTATCGTGGACGCAAAAGAATCGCGCACGATTACGACGGGGCTTGTGCCCATTCTCACGCAATATTTGCCGTATTTGCCGGCGAACGCAAACATTGTCATTGCCATGGGAGCGAACGCGATTACCGCCGAGTCGGACATTGCAACGCTGAAAACGGTAATTTCGACGTACTCTGCCAAACACACGATTTTCCTTGTCACGCCAGGCGATTTGGACTCAAATAATATCAATTTTGCGGCGACAAATAGGGTTGCGGATTGGGAACTTTCTCTCAAAGGCACGAAAAATGTCTACATCGTTGACTGGCGCGCGCAGCTGCGTGCGCACCCCGATTGGCCGGATACGGACGGCGTTCACGTGGGCGATCGCCTCGACGCGCGCGCCAAATGGCAAGAAATACTTGCCGCAGCAGTCAAAAACAAAGAAAACCAATAATTTTGGTATAATCCAGTTCAGCCAAGCAGAAGCTAGGAAATTAGACAAATCCGAACCTGCTTTTCAAGCAGAACCTGATTTCCTAAATTTCGACGCTTTCTAGCGTGCTTGTCTTCACTTTTTGGTATAATAGTCATGAGGACTTTGTGAGCAAGCGATTTCATCAGACATTATTTTTGAAAATTTTGCGGCTGTCAGCGCTGACAGTCCTTTTTCCGATGCTCCTCGTGCTATTTTCACAGGCAACGCTGCACGCGGTGGCGGACGACTCAGTCACAAGCTTGCAGCAGCAATTGACAGATACCCAGACGAAACTGACGGCGTTGCAAAAGCAGCAAAAAACAGCTGCGACGCAATTGCAAACGCTCTCGGCTGACATCACGACAAAGCAGCAGCAGATGGAAAATCAGGCCCGTTCGGCGCAGACAAGTGGTTTGTCAACCAGTTTTATTCAGACCTTGTTGAGCGCTCGCTCGCTCTCAGAAGTGCTGCAGACGAGTATCGCGATGTCGCAAGTTGTCTCCATGGAGAAACAAACGCTTGACGATTTCAAGAAAGATCGTGCGGATTATGAAACGAAGCTGACAGATTTTCAGAAAAATTATGAAGCAGCCAGTAAATTGCAAAAAGATTTGACAGCAAAAATTGCAAAAGCGCAAGCCGAAGCCGTTGCAATTCCCGCAGATATAAAAATTCCAACAACAGGAACGGTTGATTTAAATCAAGTCGGTGGAACCGTTGATATCGGCGCGCTTGCAGCGTATATGCACTCAGTGACTGGGGGCGACGCGGCAACTTGGGCGCATATCATTTGGCACGAATCGCGCGGGCAACTTGACGCGCTCAACCCATCAGGCGCTGTCGGGCCGTTCCAATCGCTCGGACACGGCGACACGCTTGGCATGACGCTTGGCGGCTACATCAAAACCGCCGTTTATCTTTACCAAGTTCAAGGCTTCTACAACGCGTGGCTGCGCTGGGAACAATAAATATAAAGCACGCGAAAACAATTTTCCGCGTGCTTTTTGATATAATCCAGCTCAGAGAAACGCAAGCTAGGAAAAAGAGTATTTGGAACCCGTATTTCTGCAGAAGCTCTAGGCTTCTCATTATTTTCAGGAAGACAACCTTAAACTGCCCACTGGACAGTTTAAACCCTATTTTCATAGCTTCAATGCGTTTCTCTTCACTTTTTGATAATCCAGTTCAGCCTCCTAGTTCCTATGAAATTAGATAAATCGTGACTCTAGCCTTCGGCTAGAACCCCATTTTCTTAAATTCCTACGGAGCTAAGCAGTCGGCTTCACTTTTTGATATAATCTAGGCATGAACAAGGAACGCTTGAATGCAATTACGGACGCCATTTTCGCCATTATCGCGACGATTATGGTGTTGGAATTTAAAGTGCCAGAAGAGCCAACTTGGCAAGCGCTGACAAAGTCTTTGCAGCCAATGCTGGCTTATGTCATCAGCTTTTTCATCATTTGGGTCAGCTGGTATAGCACGCATCAGCTGATCAAGCACATGACGCGCGTAACTTACAAATATTATTGGCTTTCGGGTGCGAGTTTCGTTGTGATGAGCCTGATGCCGTTTACGACGGCGTGGGTTGGGCGCGATTTCATGGCGCTTGTGCCCGAATTATTTTACGCGGCAATCAACTTGATTAGCTTTGTGCTCTATCATTTGTTAATCGAGCCAGAGGCGCTCAAATACACACCCGCTGACAAATTACCGCCCGTGCACAATAATCACCTGGTCAATCGTGTACGAATTACGGCAGGAGTGATGGGACTTGCGAGCGTTTATTGGTTTCCACCAGCGTCGGTGCTCGTGTTGATTGTTTTCTCGGTTTTGCATATTGTCGAGCACATCGGCATTGAAAAAAGCGGCAATTAAAGCCTGCGAAGCCTAAAATTTCTCAAAGCCGCGTGAGGTTTTATTACAATAAAAATCACAGCCGAAGAGGTATAAAAATAAAAATTCCAACGCTCTTGCTGGAATTTTTATTTTCAGTCAGAAAGTTAGAACCATTCTTTTTTGAGTGTGAAGAAGCTGCCGCGAACCTCACCCGCGAGTTTCGAGCGCTGACGGGCAAATTTGAAGCCTTTAGCGGCCAGTTCTTCAGGGATTTCCATGCCAACTGACAGCTTGATTCCAATCGCGCGCTTTGGCTTCTCGCCAGATTTTTCGTACAACAAATTCAAGCACATGCCGTTGTCATAGTAAAATTCATGCCAATATTTCTCGTCGTCCTCATAAGGCGCGACTTCTAACATTTTCGCTGAAAACGCCAAATCACGCTCTTCTTTGAGAATTTTCGTCATCAAATCCGCGAGTTCTTGCTGCTCAGCCGCCGGATAAGTGACATATTCAAACGTGTACTTATTCCAAAAATAACGCGCTTCGTTTGCGCGCAAACCTGCAAAACTTTCCGCAACAGGCACGCTTTCAAAACCAACGCTCGAAACGTCCTTAAAATCTACTTTATACACCATGTTTCCTCTTTTCTAGCCATATTATACCAAAAAGTGAAGAGAAACGCTTTGAAGCGTAGAAAAATAGGGATTTTGGGCTCTGCATGAAATGCGGGTTCCAAATCCTCTTTTTTCCTAGCTTCAGTTTCTCTGAACTGGATTAACAAAAGTGAAGAGAAACGCTTTGAAGGCATGAACTGGATTATATCAAAATGCCGACTTATCCATCTTAAGACTTATTTTAGTTTGAGCGAAATGTGTTATACTTAATTATCACTTTTTAGAAAGAAAATTTCATGACTCAACTTTCATTCGTCTTTGAAAATGCGACGCCTGCCCTCTTTTTGCGGCAGGAAATTCTAGCACTTGGCCTTATTGCAGTGGGTATTTTTCTCATGCTTTTTGCGATTCGTTCTCTTAAAAGAGCAAAAAAAGAGGCCGATTCGGCTGATTTTACGAGTCTAGACACGTCTGTGCTGCAGCTGCGCGACATTCATAAGTCCTACTTTCTTGGAAAAGAAGAATTTCCGGTGCTTCACGGGATTGATATTAGCTTTGAGCGCGGTGATTTTGTGTCGCTTTTGGGGGAATCAGGCGGCGGAAAATCCACGCTGATGAATATTATCGGTGGGCTTGACCGCGAATACACGGGCGACGTGATTGTGGACGGCATTGTTCAGCGCACGAAAAAAGAGCGCGACATGGATGCATATCGCCGTGACACGATTGGTTTTATTTTCCAATCGTTTAATCTGGTCTCGTATTTGTCAGTGCTTGATAATATCATGATTGCGCTGAAAATGACGACGCTTTCTGAAAAAGAGCGCAAAGCGCGCGCGATTACGCTGACAAAACAGGTCGGGCTTTACGAGCATCGCAAGAAAAAGCCGGCGCAGCTTTCAGGTGGGCAAAAGCAGCGTGTGGCAATTGCGCGAGCGCTTGCGAGCGACCCTGAAATTATTCTTGCGGACGAGCCGACAGGCGCGCTTGATTCGCAAAATACGCGCGAAGTGCTTTCGATTTTGCAAGACATTGCCAAATCTGGGAAAACGGTGATTGTTGTGACGCACTCGCAAGAAGTCGCGAATGCGGGCACGCGCATCATTTATCTGACAGACGGCAAAATCAACGAAGACGAGCGCTTAAAACCGATGTTTGAGATTGCCGAGCGCGAAAAGCCATTTGCAACCAAGGCGTTATCTTATGTCGATATTGTGCGCACAGGTTTCAAACATTTTGTCAACAAATGGAAAATCAATCTGCTGATTGCTTTGGGCACGGCGATTGGGCTTTTTGCGGTCATTTTCTTCCTTGGCCTTGGAATCGGCGGCACAAAATATATGAATTCGACAATCGAAGGCTTGTTTCCTGTGAATACGAACACGCCAGGCGTTGTCAGCCGGCCGACAACTAAGGAAAGTGATCGCGTCTCTGAAGGACAACTATTCAGCCAAGGACAGCAAGCCGCTGTACAGCGCCAAAGTTTTCTCACGCAGGCAGAAATTGACAAATTGTCAGCTTTAGATCATGTGACAAAAGTTGAGAAACTTCATCTTCTGATGGGACAGGGCACGCTTTCAGCTGACAGCAAATCAACTAAAATTTCAGGCCTTTCGACTTGGACAAATTATAATGTCGCCTCAAGCCTCACAAAAGGCTCAGCGCCAAAAAATGATGACGAAATTGTCGTACAAAAATCGCTCGCGAAGAAATTGAACGCGGATTACAATTCGCTGATTGGCAAGAAAGTCAGCTTCACGCTCACGGTTATGGGCGACGACGGCAAGCCACTGACAATCAACGCGACCTTTAAAATTTCTGGCATTTTGGAGGATAGCGGCCAGCTGCAAGATACTTATGTGACTTCGTCAGCGCTGACAAATATTCTGTCAGCTCACAACATGAAAATGGACGCCCAGATGGCGATTGTAACTGTTGACAAGGTTTCAAATGTCAAAGAGGTGACAAAAAAGATTCAGCAGACGAAAATTGACGGCAAACAAGTCTTTGCGAGTGAAAATCTTGGCACTTTGCTTGATACAATCACGAATATCACGTCAATTGTAAGCTACGTGCTCGCTGCGATTGCGGGCGTGGGCTTGATTGTTTCAATGTTCATGATTATTGTGACGACGTATATGTCAGTCGCTGAGCGGACGAAAGAAATCGGGATTATTCGCGCGCTTGGCGGCCGTAAAAAGGATATTTCACGCCTTTTCACAGCGGAAAGTTCCATGTTGGGGCTGTTCTCTGCGACGCTTGCTCTCGGCGTTTCGTTTGCGCTTGCGGCGGTTGTCAATCATGCTCTTGCGGACTTTTTGGGGGGCATAGATATCATCCAAATCACACCAGGCATCATGATTTTCGCGGTTGTTATTTCGCTCGTCATCGCGCTGCTCGCAAGTCTTGCACCATCCAGGCGCGCCGCAAAAATGAACACCATCGAAGCGCTTGCCACCGAATAAACACCGAAAAACGTGCATTACGCGCGTTTTTTTGTTAAAATAAAGGCATGTTTTATCTGGTTTTGATTATTCCGACGGCGCTGATTTATTTTTTCTTGGTGAGCGACGAGTCGAAGAAAACGTTAAATATTTTCTTTGTGCTGGGTGGCGTGACCCTGTTTGTGACCGCGATTATTGGTTTTGTGTTTAATTATCAATACAATATCGCAGAAATCATCTTTTATGTCCTTGCCGTTTTGCTCTTAATCGAATCCGTGCGAGAAATGGAGAAAATGTGATGGAGAAAAAGCTGTCAAACTTGACAGAATCCGCGCTGACAGACGTTGCAGAACGACTGGGTGAAAAGCTGTCAGCGGGCGATATTTTGATTTTAACAGGCGATTTGGGCGCGGGAAAAACGACCTTTACCAAAGGGCTCGGCCGCGCGCTTGGCATCGTGCAAATGATCAAATCGCCGACATTTATGATTGTCAGAGAATATCAAGGAGCTTCGCTCAAGCTCTACCACATGGACGTTTACCGCATTGGCGATGACCCTGACAGCTTTGATATGGAAGATTATTTTGACGCGGGCGGCGTTTGTGTCATCGAATGGGGCGAACTCCTAGGCGCTGACATGCCTGCAAATTATTTATCGGTCAAATTTGATAAAAATGCAAACGACACACGCACACTCACGCTGACAGCGCATGGAAAACGCTATGAAACGCTTTTGTCAGCCAGCTAAATTTCTGTCAGCGCTGACAGAAAGCCTTTTTTAAAGAAAAACGCGACACTTATCTCAGGCGAAAGTCTGAGATTTTTTGCTTAAAATATGATATAATAAGAACAAACAGGAGGTTACTATGGATAATCAAAATTTAATTTATGACGACAAAATGGATGGCTTGCGCACGTTCTACAATCGGATTTATGCGCTGGTCGGACTCGGAATTTTGACAAGTGCAGCGGTTGCATTTATCACCATTCGCTTTTTCTTAACTAACATCTTGGCTTTGCTTTCGGGCGGCACGATGGTGATTTGGTTGCTGATGATTGGGACAATCGTTCTGATGTTCCCAATGCAAGCCGCCGCAAGTAAAAATTCGCCCGCGGCAATGCCACTTTTCTTCGTGTTTTCGGCAGTTTGGGGCTTTATGCTCTCAATCACGCTCTTGGCCTTTACAATGACGGACATTACGCTCGCGTTCGGCACGGCGTCAGGCATGTTCTTTGCCCTTTCGGCGTATGGCCGTCTCACGAAGCGTGATCTCTCAGGCATGAGAAAAGCGCTCATTGCAGGCTTGATTGGGCTTTTGATTGCTATGGTCTTGAACATTTTCATCGGCGGCACCATGGTGCAGCTTGGAATTTCGGTCATCGGCGTACTCCTGTTCTCAGGCTTCATTGCTTACGACAATAATAAAATCCGTCAAGTTTATATGGCGATGAATGGCCAAGTGCAAGACGGCTGGGCAGTCAGCATGGCGCTGTCGCTTTATCTTGACTTTATCAACTTGTTCATGTTCCTGCTCCAGATTTTTGGTGGGGCTGGCGGCTCACGTAAATAATAAGCTTGTTTCATAACCCGTTTTGCTTTTGAAGGCTAACTCAGCTTTGCGTTTATTTACTCGGTGTATGCGCCGAGCGCTAAAGCGTGGTTAGACGAAAAAGCAGGGTTATGAAACAGATTCAATAGAACCCAAGCAACGGACGTCACATCTAACTAAAAATAATTTTTCCGACACACTGTCGGTTTTTTTATGTTATAATGCAAGTGTAAAAAACTTTTTACATTTTGGGAGGCAATATGTCAGAAAATACACACGAAAATAAATACAACGAGGAGCAAGTTGAAGACATCAAAACGCGGATTTTAACGGCGCTTGAAGGTGTGATTGATCCAGAGCTCGGGATTGATATCATCAATTTGGGACTTGTTTACGAGATTAGTTTTGAGGATTCGGGCGCGACGGAAATTCAAATGACGCTGACGACGATGGGCTGCCCGCTGGCGGATTTGCTGACGGATCAAATTCATGATGCGCTTGCGCGCGTGCCTGAGGTTGACGTTGACAAGCTCAAAGTTTCGCTTGTCTGGGAGCCTGTTTGGACCGTTGATAAAATGTCGCGCTACGCGCGCATTGCACTTGGCATTCGTTAAACCTGAAAACTAGTTTTCAGGTTTTTTTATTATAAACAATCAGATAGACCAATTTTTATTTTGTTTTGGCTTGACAAAATAAAATCCTTTTGTTATCATATTTTCTGTAATAGATAGTCAAAAAATATGACTATACCAATTTTTTAAAATTGAAAAGAGGAATGAAACATGTGTGGAATTGTTGGCGTTGTGGGGAACAAATCGGCAACGGACATCTTGATGCAAGGGCTTGAAAAGCTGGAATATCGTGGCTATGACTCGGCCGGGATTTTTGTGACAGGCGGCAATCATGATTCGCTCGTGAAATCTGTCGGGCGCATTCGCGATTTGCGCAGCAAATTGGGCATTGATGTCGCGGGAACAGCTGGCATTGGTCACACGCGCTGGGCAACACACGGCAAACCGTCCGAGGAAAATGCGCATCCGCACACGTCGGCGACGGGGCGTTTTGTCCTTGTGCACAACGGCGTGATTGAAAATTTCAAGGAAATCAAAGCGAATTATTTGCCAGCTGACAGCTTTAAAGGTCAGACAGACACAGAAATTGCGGTGCATCTCATCGGAAAATTTGTTGAAGAAGACGGCCTTGCGCCGCTTGACGCATTTAAGAAAGCACTTGGCATTATCGAGGGCAGCTACGCGTTTGCGCTGATGGACGCGACAGATGCCACGACGATTTATGTGGCGAAAAATAAATCTCCGCTGCTCATCGGGCTTGGTGACGGCTACAACATGGTCTGCTCAGACGCGATGGCGATGATTCGCGAGACGAGCGAATTTATGGAAATTCACGACAAAGAGCTCGTTGTGCTCACAAAGGGTAGCGTTTCTGTGACGGATTACGACGGAAATGCTATTTCGCGCGGCAGTTACACGGCTGAGCTTGATCTCAGCGACATTGGCAAAGGTACGTATCCGTTTTACATGCTCAAAGAAATTGACGAGCAGCCGGCGGTCATGCGTAAACTCATTGCGACATACACGAACGCTGATGGCTCAATGAAAGTCGATTCTGAAATTGTCAAAGCGGTTCAAGAAGCTGACAGAATTTACATCATCGCGGCGGGGACGTCTTACAATGCGGGCTTTGGTGCGAAACAGATGCTTGAAGCGCTGACAGACACGCCCGTTGAGCTCGGTGTATCAAGCGAATGGGGCTATGGCATGCCGCTCTTGTCGAAAAAACCATTCTTTATTTTCCTTAGTCAATCAGGCGAGACGGCTGATAGCCGTCAAGTTTTAGTCAAAACGGGCGAGCTCGGCTTGCCATCGCTGACAGTCACGAATGTACCAGGATCAACGCTTTCGCGTGAGGCGACTTACACGATGCTAATTGGCGCGGGCCCTGAGATTGCCGTCGCGTCAACAAAAGCATACACAGGCCAAATTGCGACGCTCGCATTTCTCGCCAAAGCAGTCGGCGAAGCAGATGGGCGCGAAGCCGCCAAAGACTTTGATTTGGTCAAAGAACTGTCTCTCGTTGCCCAATCCATCGAAGCGACGTTGTCCGAGAAAGAAAAAATCGCAGCCATCGTCAAAGATTTGCTCCTAACGACGCGCAACGCGTTCTATATTGGCCGCAAATCGGATTATTTTGTAGCAATGGAAGCAAGCCTCAAACTCAAAGAAATTTCTTACGTTCAATGTGAAGGTTTTGCTGCGGGCGAGCTTAAGCATGGCACGATTTCGCTGATTGAAAAAGACACGCCAGCGATTGCGCTTCTCAGCGATGCAGCGGTTGCGCCGCATACGCGCGGGAATGCGATGGAAATCAGCTCGCGCGGCGGTAAAGTCATTACGATTGCCATGGAGCATGTCGCAAATCCTGACGACGATATTCTCGTGACAAACGTGCACCCGCATCTCTCAGCGATTGCCATGGTTATCCCGACGCAGCTGATTGCCTACGAAACCTCGTCACAGCGCGGCCTTGACGTTGACAAACCCCGTAACCTCGCCAAAGCCGTCACCGTCGAATAAAATAAAAACTAGAAACTTTGTCAGCTCATTCTCGCTAAGTGCTAAAGCACGAAGTCGAGTGTCAGCGCTGACAAAGTTTTTTTAACTTGCGCGCAGACTCATGGTGTGTGCTATAATAGGCTTATGGAAAAACAAAAAATCGCGGTTTTGGGTCCTGGATCATGGGGAACGGCACTTTCACAGGTTTTGCATGACAATGGACACGACGTGCGAATTTGGGGAAATAATCCCCGACAAATTGACGAGATAAACGAGCAACACACCAACACGAGTTATTTCAAAGAAGCGGCGATAAGCGCTGATATCAAAGCTTTCACGGACTTGTCGGCTGCATTGTCAGACGTTGAGGCGCTTTTATTTGTCGTGCCAACGAAAGTGACACGTCTGGTCGCGCAGCAAGTTGCACAAGCGCTTGATCATAAAGTGCATGTTTTGCACGCATCAAAAGGCCTTGAGCAAGGCAGCCACAAACGCATTTCGGAGATTTTAGAAGAAGAAATGCCAGCTGACAAACGCGGCGAAATTACCGTTGTTTCGGGACCGTCGCACGCTGAGGAGACAATTGTGCGGGACATCACGCTCATCTCGAGCGCGTCAAAAAATCTCGCTGACGCAGAATACGCGCAGGAACTTCTCTCGAACGATTATTTCAGGCTTTATACAAACACGGACGTTGTGGGCGTTGAGACCGCGGGTGCGCTAAAAAATATCATTGCGGTTGGCGCGGGTGCGCTCCATGGGCTTGGTTTTGGTGACAATGCGAAAGCGGCCATCATTACGCGCGGTCTTGCCGAAATTACGCGCTTGGGTGTCAAAATGGGCGCAGAAGCGCTGACATACAGCGGTCTGTCAGGCGTGGGAGATTTGATTGTCACGGGCACCTCGCCATACTCGAGAAATTGGCGCGCGGGCGATGCGCTGGGACGTGGCGAGAAGCTGGCAGACATCGAAAAAAATATGGGCATGATTATCGAAGGCGTCTCAACCACAAAAGCCGCCTATGAACTTTCGCGCCAATTAGGCGTTGAAATGCCGATTACAAATGCGATTTATCAAGTTCTTTATGAAAATGCAGACCCGCGTCAGACGATTTTGGAGCTCATGCGCCGCGAGGCAAGGGTTGAAAATGAGTTTTCGATTTGATATAATGAAGCGATTTCAAAAGGAGAAAAAATGCCACGTTTAAATGATACAAAAAAAGTAAGAAAAGCGATTATCCCAGCTGCTGGGCTTGGCACGCGTTTTCTGCCAGCGACAAAAGCCGTCGCAAAGGAAATGTTGCCTATTGTTGACAAACCAACGATTCAATTTATCGTTGAAGAGGCGCTCGCGTCGGGCATCGAAGATATTTTGATTGTTACAGGAAAAGCGAAACGCCCGATTGAAGACCATTTTGACTCAAACGTCGAGCTTGAGCAAAATCTGCTCGAAAAAGGCAAAACCGAACTTCTCAAGCTCGTTGAAGAAACGACGGATATTAATTTGCATTTCATTCGTCAAAGCCATCCCAAGGGTCTTGGACATGCGGTTTTGCAGGCTAAAGCCTTTGTCGGCGATGAGCCGTTTGTCGTAATGTTGGGCGATGATTTGATGGATATCAATGGCGGCAAAGTCCCACTGACGAAACAGCTCATCAACGATTACGAAAAAACGCATGCCTCAACGATTGCCGTCATGAAAATGCCGCACGAAGAAGTCGACAAATATGGCGTGATTGCGCCTGAAGGCGAAGTTGAAAAAGGCCTTTACAATGTCGCAGAATTTGTCGAAAAACCAGCTATCGCAGAAGCACCAAGCGACCTCGCGATCATTGGGCGTTATTTGCTCACGCCAGAAATTTTCGATATTTTGGAAAATCAAACGCCAGGTGCTGGCAATGAGATTCAGCTGACCGACGCGATTGAGACGCTCAACAAAACGCAGCGCGTTTTTGCCCGTCAGTTCACAGGTCAGCGCTACGATGTCGGTGACAAATTTGGCTTCGTCAAAACGACTGTCGAATACGGCCTCAATCACCCACAAATCAAAGAAGCTCTGCATGACTACATCCTTGAAAAAGCCGCAGAACTTAGCAAAAAATAAAAGCTCATTTTAGCAAATTGAAAAGATAAAGCAAAAAATTCCGTTCAGCCGCGTTGCCGTTCGGAATTTTTATTTGATACATTCTGATGAACATTGAAAGTATGTAGCCTCACTCAGTCGTATTGTTTGAGCTTTCGGTATTCGGTTGGCGTCATCTGATACATTTCTCTAAAAAGTTTGATAAAGTAGGACGATTCTTTAAAGCCTAAGCGGTGCGAAATTTGCCGAATTGATAGTTTGGTTTCGAGCAGCAGATTTCTGGCAGAATCTATTTTTAAAATTTTGAGATAGCTGACAAATGTAATCCCTGTTTCTTTCTTAAATAGCTTTGACAAGTAACTCGGACTGAAATAAAATTTTTGAGAGATACTTTCTAAGCTGACAGGCGTTGTGAGATTTTGGCTGAGATATTCCAAGATTTTTTTTATATCTTTAGAATGTGTATTTCTTAACAAATCATCTGTCAGCTGAGCAGGCGTTTCATTGTAGAAACTTAAACTGTCGCCATCGTGTAATTTGATATCTTTTGCGCCAATGAGCGAAATCTTTCCGTTGATTTTAAACTTGATAAAGCCATTTTCTATGCTACTTTGTTTGAGATTGTCCATGGATATAATCATACTATTAAGAGCGATTCCGTGAAGCTCAGTTTTGACAAACTCGAGTAAAGTAATATCCTTTCGTATAACATAGGTCTTAATGACATTTTGAACGCGACATTCAACAGACGGTAAATGAAAATCAGCGCCAATTGAAATAAGTGTAGAGTCAAATGATGGCTTGAAACTTGAAAGATAGCTCATGTCTAACACACGTAAAACGGATGCTTTTGCATAAAGCTCATAAGGCGATATTTTAGCTATTTTTTTACGTTGGTGCACTAATTCTGGAAAATCTTGCCACGAGGGACCTTCCAGTAAAGTCTCTCGTGAACTAAAGAGAATAGAGTTTGTCGTTGGAACATCAATATTCCCGCTCAGGATATAACCCGATAATTTACCCTCATGGATAAACGGCAAAGAAATATCAATTAATCCTGCGTGGCATCGATAAATGGAAAGAGAAAAAGGGTCTTTATTATTTCTAATCTCGCTAAAGGTATCGCACCGCTGACAGCGCTCATGAAAAATAGGAGATTCACGCATCAGCTGACAAAAGGGCGGAAAATTTATGTTATGTGAGAGTTCATCACCGCTTAAAGTTGTAAATAAACTACCTAAGCCGGTAGCGGCAGAAAAATCCGTTAGTGTGCTCTCTACTTTTTTTGTAATTTCTTCTTGGTTAAGTACATGTCTCATAGTAGTGACGTTCTCCTAACTAATATAATTTTAACTAACTATATCATATTTATCTCAAAATAATATCTAAAAATTTGGTGTTTCGAGTAAAAAAGATAGCAATATTTTAACCTCATATTTCTCTCATAATATGGATAATAATTTGATATAGGAGTGTATTATACTGGAAAAGTAAACGGTTACAATTTTAAAAATGGAGGATCTATTATGCAACAAGAAGCATTAGGAATGCTTGAAACTCATGGCTTGGTAGCTGCAATCGAAGCAGCAGATGCCATGGTCAAATCAGCAAACGTCGTTTTACTTGGTACAGAGAAAATTGGTTCAGGGCTCGTGACAGTCATGATTCGTGGTGACGTTGGTGCCGTAAAAGCAGCGGTAGATGCAGGCGTCGCAGCAGGCGAAAATGTGGGCGAAGTTATCTCCAGCTATGTTATTCCTCGGCCACATTCAGATATTGAAAATCTTTTACCAGTTGCGAAGAAATAGAGGAATATAAAGAATGCCAGCTGAAAATATAACGATAGACAAAATTATGAAAAAAGTAATGGCACAATTAGCCTCTAGCACAGCTGTCGAACAAAAAAAGGAGAATAAACAAATGGCAATTCAAAGTAGTCTGACAGAATTTGTTGGCACTTCAACGATTGGCGATACGATTGGTCTCGTCATTGCAAATGTTGATAGTCAACTTTCTGATGTTATGCATTTAAATAAAGAAGTCAGATCAATCGGAATTATCGGCTCACGTACTGGCGCAAGCCCTCAGATTTTCGCGGCTGATGAAGCAGTGAAAGCAACAAATACTGAAATTGTTTCGGTTGAGCTTCCTTGTGATACAAAAGGCGGTGGCGGTCACGGTGTGCTGATTGTCTTTGGCGGAAAAGATGTGTCAGATGTTAGACGTGCGGTTGAAATTACGCTTAAAGAAACAGAACGTTGTTTTGGTGACATCTATGCAAACGAAGCAGGGGACGTCGAGTTTAATTATACAGCTCGTGCCAGTCACGCTTTGGTAAAAGCCTTTGGAGCTGAGGAAGGAAAAGCGTTTGGTTTAATCGCGGGGTGTCCGTCAGCGATTGGGGTTGTGATGGCGGATACAGCAGTTAAAGCAGCAAATGTCGAAGTAGTAGGATTTGCGTCGCCAGCAAAGGGTCAAAATTTTTCAAATGAAGTGACCTTAAATATTAAAGGTGACTCTGGAGCTGTCAGGCAATCAGTGATTGCAGCGCGTGAAATTGGGATTCAGATGCTCGCAACACTGGGAAGTGAACCTAAAAATCAATTCCCGTCTTACATTTGATTCGTCTGGAAAAAATAAGTACTTGTTAGGAGAAAAATATGAAACGTTCTAAACGTTTTGAAACTCTGGAAAAACGTCCGATTCATCAAGACGGATTTATGAAAGAGTGGATTGATGAAGGTTTTATCGCAATGGAAAGCCCAAACGATCCAAAACCAAGCATTAAAATTGAAAATGGTAAAGTGGTTGAACTTGACAGCAAAAAATGTGAAGATTTTGATTTGATTGATTTGTATATTGCTGAGCATGGTATTGATAAAGAAAATGCAGAACGCGTTTTAGAGATAGATTCAACGCAAATTGCACGTATGCTTGTTGATCCCAATATATCGCGCGATGAAATTATCAAACTGACACTTGCAATGACCCCGATGAAGATTGTCGATGTTGTGACTCAGATGAATATTGTCGAAATGATGATGGCAATGCAGAAAATGCACCCACGGCGTTCCCTCGCGACACAATCGCATGTGACGAATTTGAAAGATAATCCTGTATTATTAGCTGCAGATGCTGCTGAAAGTGCGTTACGCGGATTTGCAGAGACGGAAACGACAACGGCTGTGGGACGTTATGCTCCGTTTAATGCCATTTCAATCATGGTGGGCTGTCAAACAGGACGTCCGGGCGTTATTACTCAATGTTCCGTTGAAGAAGCGCTTGAACTAGCACTTGGTATGCGCGGATTTACAGCTTATGCTGAAACCATCTCGGTTTATGGAACGGAGCCCGTTTTCACTGACGGAGATGATACGCCTTGGTCAAAAGGATTTCTTGCCTCATGTTATGCCTCGCGCGGTCTTAAAATGCGTTTCACTTCAGGGACTGGCTCAGAAGTTATGATGGGCTACGCCGAAGGAAAGTCAATGCTTTATCTGGAAAGCCGTTGCATTTTTATCACGAAAGCTTCGGGCGTTCAAGGCTTGCAAAATGGTGCCGTTTCTTGTATTGGCATCCCTGGCTCTGTACCTACCGGTATTCGTGCTGTTCTTGCCGAAAATTTGATTTGCGTGATGATGGATTTGGAAGTTGCGTCAGGGAACGATCAATCATTTTCACACTCTGATATGCGTCGTACCGAGCACTTGATGTGTCAATTCATGCCAGGTACGGATATTATTTCGTGTGGATTTGGTGCGATTCCCAATCTTGATAATACATTTGCGGGATCAAATACAGATATTGAAGATGTGGATGATTATCTTGTCTTCCAACGTGATCTGAAAGTAGACGGCGGTCTAGTTCCTGTAACGGAGGAGGAAACGATTCGCGTTAGAAGTAAGGCGGCACACGCAATTCAGGCCGTTTTTGAAGGCTTAGGTTTACCAAAAATTACGGATGAAGAAGTTGAGGCAGCTACCTACGCGCACAGCTCACACGACATGCCCGCACGCAATTTAGTTGAAGATATGAAAGCGGCTCAGGAAATGATGGCGCGTAATTTGGATGCTGCAGATGTTGTTAAGGCGCTTGCAGAAGGTGGCTTTAAAGATATTGCAAATGCCGTTCTCAATCTTTTGAAGCAACATATTGCAGGGGATTATTTGCAAACGTCAGCAATCTTTGATAAGGATTGGAATGTTATTTCTGCGGTCAATGACAATAATGACTATCAGGGCCCAGGTACAGGTTACCGCCTTGAAGGCGAGCGTTGGGATAAGATTAAAAATATTCCATTTGCTTTGGATCCACGAACCGTTTAATGAAAGGAGATTAATATGACAGAATTAACAATCAATGAAAATTTGCTCCGTGCCATTATCAAAGAGGTTTTACAAGAAACAGAAACGACTGACAAGGCAATTTCATTTAATGAGACACTATCAGACGCGGCGTCAGCTGGGTCTGACGTATCGGGGAAAAATTTGCCAACTCCCATCAAAACGTTGCCTTGGTTTAAACATGTAGGCGTTGCAAAAACTTCTGTCAGCGCTGACGAAGTTGTCATCGCTTTGGCTCCGGGTTTTGCCGAAGCAATGGAAGAGAATTTGACAGGAATTTCACACAAAGAAATTCTGCGGCAGATTATTGCAGGTATTGAGGAGGAAGGGTTAAAGGCTCGGGTTGTCAAAGTGTACCGAACAGCAGATGTTTCGTTTGCAGGCGTTGAAGGCGATAAACTTTCTGGCTCAGGAATTTCAGTTGCGATTCAATCTAAAGGCACGACGATTATTCATCAGAAAGATTTAGAGCCGTTGTCAAATCTCGAACTCTTCCCACAAGCGCCAACGCTTACACTTGAAATATATCGTGCAATCGGTAAAAATGCAGCCAAATATGCGAAAGGTGAATCACCGGATCCTGTGCCAACGATGAATGATCAAATGGCACGTGTTGCCTATCAGGCGAAATCAGCAATTATGCATATTAAGGAAACAAAATATGCGGTTGTAGGCAAGCCAGCAGAAGAAATTGAGCTTGTTTTCTAAGCTCACGGAGGGAAATATGTCAGATATTGATGCTTTAATTAGCAAAATAAAAGAAAAAATGGCGACGACGGATACGCAAACGCATCCTACGGACGGGTTATCTGTGGAAACGATGACGCGGCAGGATTATCCGCTTTATCAGAAACATCCTGAGTTAGTGGAGTCGACAACGGGCAAATCAATTAATGAAATTACACTTGAGAAAATTCTCTCGGGTGAAATCTCAGGGAAGGATATGCGAATTACAAAAGAAACTTTGAGGCGGCAAGGCGATATTGCTAAAAATGCAGGTCGCATGGCTCTAAAAGGGAATTTTGATCGCGCCGCAGAGCTGACAGCTCTGCCCGATGCGCGTGTCCTTGAAATTTATGGCGCTTTGCGCCCTTATCGTTCAACAAAAGCTGACTTGCTTGCGATTGCGGATGAACTGGAAAATAAATACAATGCAAAAATCAATGCCGCTTTTGTTCGTGAAGCAGCAGAACATTATGAGGGACGTAAAAAACTTAAAGGTGACAACTGACAGGAAAAGGGGATTCCATGAAACGAATGATTGGAATAGATATTGGGAATTCTTCCACAGAGACGGCGTTAGCTCAACTATCGGACACAGGTGAGCTCAAATTTCTCGCGTCTGCAATTGCAGATACAACGGGTATCAAAGGGACAAAGAAAAATCTCTTTGGTATTATGGATTCGGTTTCGTTAGTCTTGAAAAAGGCGAATTTGACGACTGACGCGATTGATTTGATTCGCATCAATGAGGCAACGCCAGTGATTGGCGATGTCGCGATGGAGACCATTACAGAAACGATTATCACCGAGTCGACGATGATCGGTCATGATCCTAAAACGCCTGGCGGTTATGGTTTGGGCGTTGGCTTCACGATTTTACTGACGGATTTGTATCAGTCTTCCGACAAAACGCGGAGTTACATTGTCGTCATTCCCCGAGAAATTGATTTTATGGATGCTGCCAAACTCATCAATCTTCTTGTTGATTCGGATTATAAAATTGCGGCAGCCATTCTTCAGGCGGATGACGGGGTGCTTATTCAAAATCGAATCACGCATAAAATTCCGATTGTTGATGAAGTCGCTTTAATTGACAAAGTACCGCTGGGCATGCTGTCAGCTGTTGAGGTGGCTGGCAAAGGGAAGGTTATTTCTGAACTTTCAAATCCTTACGGCATTGCGACTGTTTTTGAACTGACACCAGAAGAAACAAAAAATATTGTCCCTGTTTCACGCGCTTTAATTGGGAATCGCTCAGCAGTTGTCATCAAAACACCAGAAGGAGATGTCAAGGCGCGCGTGATTCCCGCTGGAAATTTGCTCATTGAAGGCGACAAGCATACCGAAAAAGTTGGCATATCAGAGGGCGCAGAGAAAATCATGAAATCTGTGTCCGATTTCAAAAAAATTGATAATATCTCTGGAGAGTCTGGAACGAATATTGGCGGCATGCTAGAACGTGTGCGCCAAACGATGTCAGCGCTGACAAACAAAGAGATTAAAGACATCTATATTCAAGATTTGTTAGCAGTTGATACATTTGTTCCTCTGGACATCAAAGGCGGTTTAGCTGGAGAATTTTCTCTGGAACAAGCTGTTGGCATCGCCTCAATGGTTAAATCTGATCGTTTGCAAATGTCACTTATTGCTGAGGAAATTCAAAGGAAACTAGAAATTCCGGTAGAAATTGGCGGCGCAGAAGCTGAGGCAGCCATTCTGGGTGCACTGACAACGGCAGGAACAAACAAACCAATGGCCATTCTTGACTTGGGAGCAGGCTCCACAGACGCTTCTATTATCAATAAAGAGGACCAGACGGTTGCTGTTCATTTGGCTGGTGCAGGTGATATGGTCACTATGATTATTGATTCAGAGCTTGGCTTGGAAGACAGATATTTAGCAGAAGAAATAAAGAAATACCCGTTAGCTAAAGTTGAAAGTTTGTTTTATATGCGTCATGAAGACGGCACAGTCGAGTTCTTTAATGACGCTCTGCCGGGAGATATATTTGCCAAGGTCGTTGTTGTCACTCCACATGGTTTTGTTCCTGTTCCACTGGATTTGGGAATCGAGAAAATAAAACGTGTACGCCAGACAGCAAAACGGCGTGTCTTTGTCACGAACGCGCTTAGAGCGTTGAAATATGTTTCCCCAACAGGCAATATACGCGATATTCCGTTTGTTGTTCTTGTTGGCGGATCGGCACTTGATTTTGAAACGCCTCAATTTGTAACAGAAGCACTTTCTCATTTTAATTTGGTTGCGGGCCGCGGGAATATTAGGCATACGGAAGGTCCACGAAATGCGGTTGCAACAGGACTCGTTTTATCTTATGCCAATGAATTGAAACGAGGGCAGTATGACAATTAAACCTTCAATCCATGTCGCACAGCTTGGAACCAGGCTTTCAATTTCACCTGTTTTATGGGGAATAGAAGAAGAAGGAATTCCCTTTGAAGTTATTGAAAATAAAGCACAACAAGCAGTTGTTGATGAAGCGTATAACCTTGCCTGTGATTCAGCCTTGCTCGTTGGAATTGCAGTGGATGACAAACAAGCAGTTTTACATTTTAAAAAATTACCACAAAATAAACCTCTCTTCGTAGTAGGAACATCAGAAAAAGAATTAATGACTTTGGGAGCTAACGCAGCTCGGCTAGTCAAGGGAATTGGATTTAAAAAAATAGAAAATGGAGAAAAAAATGAACAACGCACTTGGTATGATTGAAACAAAAGGTCTTGTAGCCTCTATTGAGGCAGCTGACGCAATGGTAAAGTCTGCAAATGTTACTTTACTTGGCACAGAAAAAATTGGTTCGGGTCTTGTGACAGTTATGGTTCGCGGTGATGTTGGCGCGGTAAAAGCTGCGGTTGATGCTGGCGTTTCTGCGGCAGGAGCTGTTGGGGAAGTCGTAACCTCTTACGTCATTCCGCGCCCACATGAAGATGTGGAAGCCATTTTACCTAAGAAAGATTAAACGTGAACGAAGAAAAATTACGTGAACTCATTCGGGCAATAATCTCTGAAGAAAATGCGGATAACCTCGCAATTCCAATCGGTGTGTCAAATCATCACATACATTTGACACCAGAAGACTTTGCTATCCTTTTCCCTGGTCAGGAAATAACCATGAAATCAAAGCTTAAACAGGTTGCTGATTTTGCTGCCAATCAAACGGTAACAGTTGTTGGACCAAAGGGAGAAATTAGAAATGTTAGGCTTCTTGGCCCCTTTAGAGCTCATTCGCAAATAGAACTTGCAAAATCTGAAGCGCGTCAGATCGGAGTAGAGGCTCCAATACGTTTATCAGGAGACCTTGATGGCACCCCATCAGTTTTGGTAAAAACACCTTTCGCAGAATTAATGATTCAAGGAGTTATTGTGGCCAAAAGGCACATTCATATGAGCCTTGATGATGCAAAAACGCTTGATGTTAAATTAGGAGATAGCGTCAGCGTCGAAATAAAAACAGAACAGCGAACAACCCTATTTAAAGACGTGATTGCTCGTCCGCGTCATGATTTTCTACTGGAAATGCACCTTGACACAGATGAAGCAAATGCCGCAAATATTGGAAAAAACTCAGTTGCTCACCTTGTCAAACAAGAAGAATAATTATGGGAATTTATACGAAAACGGGAGACGCGGGAACCACGAGTTTATTTGACGGGCTGCGAGTGAAAAAATATTCGCACCGTGTGGACACATACGGCACCTTTGACGAAGTGAATGCTTTTATCAGCTTAGCAGAGAAATTTTGTCAACGTCAAGAAAATAAAGAGATTTTGGTCGAAATTCAATACAAACTGTTTCAGCTTTGTGGTGAAATTGCCTCTTCGGAATCTGAAAAATTTGGTGAAAGTAGTCAACGAATATCTGAAGCTGATGTTATAAAACTGGAGAAAAAAATAGATGCGTATACTTTGCAACTTCCAAAAATCAAGTCTTTTATTCTCCCAGGGACGAGCATTGCTGGCTCTCATTTGCATGTGGCTCGCACGATTACGCGGCGAGGGGAGCGAATGCTGATTAGACTTGCAGAAGATGTTGACATTCGTCCCGTTTTAAAAAAATTTGTGAATCGCTTATCAGATTTTCTTTATATTATTGCTCGTGACGAAGATAATTATGAAGCGCAGGAAAAGATGATAGATGAAATCATCAAAAAATACAAAGAAAGTGAAGCTGAATTGAATGGAAGATAATCTTATTGAGGAAATAATCGCCAAGGGTTTGCATGAAATACAAACGGATAAATTATTTTCAAAAGAGAATTTGTTTAGAACAATTAACTTGACTGAACAAATGGCTCAGAAAATTCATGTTTCTGTTACCATTTGCATTACAGATAGAGCTGGAACAGTGCTTATTTCGTATCATATGCAAGAAGCGAATTTAGTGAGTGTTACATTGGCACCTAAAAAAGCTCTGTCAGCGCTGATGATGAAGAGTCAGACAAAAGATTTAAATAAAGAAACAAATCCGCAAGCTTCTCTTTACAACATGGAAACGATGATGGACGGACGATTGGTAACTTTTGCTGGAGGAATTCCAATCAAACTTGAAGAGAAAATAATTGGCGCCATAGGTGTCTCAGGAGGACTGGTAGAAGAAGATCAAATGCTCTGTGAGACCGCTGTAGCAGCCTTTCTTAAAGGAGAATAAGGATGACAACATTAGAAGAACAAATTCGATTTATTTTGGCAGACGAGATGAATAAATCTCAGGAAAAAAGTGTAACAAATCAATTAGGAGTTTTTGAAACAGTAGATGAAGCAATAAAAGCTGCAAAGCAAGCGCAAGAAAAATATGCAGATTGTTCCATTGAGATACGTGACAACGTTATACAAGCGATAAAAGATGGTTTTGAACCCATGCTCCCACAAATTGCAGAAGATATTTTGAAGGAAACAGGAATGGGAACAGCACAGGCTAAAATTCTAAAACTTCAAAACGCATTATTCAACACACCGGGAACGGAAGATATCACACCAGAAATTCAAACAGGTGACGGGGGATTGATTATGTATGAATATGCTCCCTACGGAGTTATTGGGGCAGTCACTCCGAGCACAAACCCCGTTGAAACGGTCATTGCCAATGCCATTATGATGTTGGCTGGAGGAAATACGGTTTACTTTAGTGTGCATCCAGGTGCAAAAGCCGTTTCCCGCTGGGCGGTAGAAAAAATAAATGAGTTTATCCTCACTAAAACAGGGATAGAAAATTTGGTCGTTACCATAACAAATCCATCCATTGAAGCAGCTCAAGAAATGATGAAGCATCCAGATATAGCCGCTTTAGTAGTTACGGGAGGCCCAGGAGTCGTTCATCAGGCAATGATTTCTGGAAAGAAAGCCATTGGAGCAGGTGCTGGAAATCCTCCTGCGATGGTAGATGAAACGGCAGATTTAAAGTTGGCAGCTCACAATATAGTTGAATCTGCAGCATTTGATAACAATATTCTTTGCACTGCTGAAAAGGAAGTCATTGCCATTAAAGAGATTAAAGATGAATTAATTCATCTCATGCAATTTGAAGGCGCATTTTTGGTTACAAAACCAGAGGATATTCAAAAGTTGACAGAGATGACAATTCAAGAAAATGGGACACCTGATCGTAAATTCATAGGTAAAAATGCAACTTATATCCTTGACGAAGCACGTATTTCCTATACTGGAAGCCCAACGTTAATTATTTTGGAGGCGGAAAAGACACATCCTCTTGTTGTTAAAGAAATGCTAATGCCAATATTGCCAATCGTTTGTGCCAGCGATTTTGATGAAATGTTATCAGTTGCGATAGAAGTAGAAAATAACTACCATCATACGGCTTCGCTTCATTCTGAAAACTTGAAACGAATTAATAAAGCAGCTCATAAGATTGATACGTCGATTTTTGTTGTAAATGGACCGACGTACTCAGGGACTGGGGTAGGCTTTACTGGTGCGTCAGCGCTGACAATATCAACACCAACTGGTGAAGGGACGACAACGGCTAAGACATTTACACGCCGCCGCCGCCTCAATTCTCCAGAAGGATTTTCTATGAGAGTATGGAAGGACTAGAAAAAATGAAGAAACTTAATATTCCAACAAAAATTTATTCGGGAACTGATAGCCTTACTATCTTAGATGAAATTCGTGATAAAAAAATTCTCTTAGTCTGTGATTCATTTCTTCCAGGAACAGAAGGTTTAGCACATGTTCTAAGTCACATCAGTGATTCTAATACGGTGACGATTTTCTCTGATGTTGTTCCTGAGCCACCACTTCCTACTGTTATGGAAGGAGTGAAAATTTATCAAACAGCAGCCCCGTCTATAATTATAGCGGTTGGCGGTGGATCTGCTATTGATACAGCGAAAGGGATTCGCTTCTTTGGTGAAAAAGTACAAGATAATAGAATTGAGTCCTTTATTGCAATTCCTACAACTTCTGGTACAGGCTCCGAAGTAACGCAGCATGCGGTCATGTCCGACCCTGCCCGTGGAGAAAAAGCGCCCATATTGAACGATCATCTCATTCCTGATATTGCTATTTTGGACGCGCAAATGGTGGTGAGTTGTCCTAAATCTGTCACTGCATATAGTGGACTTGATGCTTTGACTCATGCAATTGAGGCACTTATTTCAAGAGATGCAACCATGTTTACAGATGCTTTTGCTGAAAAGGCAATTGATATTATCAGTCATCATCTTGTTACTGTCTATCAGAATCCAGAAAATCTTGAAGAAAGAAAATTAGTTCATGAGGCTTCAACGTGTGCTGGTTTAGCTTTTTCGGATGCAGGCCTCGGCATTTGCCATAGTCTGGCACATCAAATTGGAGCAAAATTTCACGTGCCGCATGGTTTAGCCAACGCAATGCTTCTTCCGTATATCATAGAATTTAACGCTCAGGATAAGGAAAATGCGCAGAAGCTGGGACAAGCGATTATCAAAGCGGATCTTGGCACATCAACTCTTTCTAATCAGCTGTTGATTAAGAGACTCCAAAAGCATATTTTCAAAATGATGAAGGCTATGGATTGTCCTAAGACGTTAATAGAATTTGGCATAAAAGAGACAGAAGTTTATGAAAATATGGATTGGATTATTTCACATGCCAAAAAAGACGGTACTTTCCCTGGAAATCGAATGGTACCAACAGATGAAGAATTACGGCAGTTAATTGCTAAGATAATTAAATAAATGGAGAATTTAGAATGGAACAATATTTAGGCGAGTTTTTTGGTACGATGGTACTTATTATCATAGGTACAGGTGTGTGTGCATCAATTAACTTAAAAGATTCATTGGGTCGAGGAGCAGGATGGCTTTACATCAATATTGGTTGGGGGATGGCTGTTACTTTTGGAGTTTACACAGCAGCGGCTTTTGGAGCACCGGGACACTTGAATCCAGCAATCACTCTAGCATTTGCTGCTTTTGGAAATTTCTCTTGGAACTCTGTTTTTGGCTATTTGATTGCTCAGCTTCTGGGTGCGTTTGTAGGTGCGGGGATAGTTGCTATTCATTTTTATCCACATTTCAAAAATGCAAAAGAAGGAAAGAAAGACGGCAACGTGGTAGGAATTTTCGCTACAGGCTCTGCGACTGAAACCAGCAGGTTCATGAATTTTCTATCAGAATTTATTGCGACAGCCGTTTTCGTATTTGTTCTCTTAAAACTTGGAGATTTTAGCCAAGGATTGAAACCGTTGATTGTTGGTCTACTAATTATGACGATCGGTAATGCTCTTGGGAGTACAACAGGTTATGCCTTGAACCCTGCACGCGACTTAATGCCCCGTCTTGCTTACAGTATTTTACCAATTCCAAATAAAACAGATTCTAACTGGGGATATGCTTGGGTTCCAATAGCAGGCCCGATAGCAGGAGCTTTGCTAGCGTGTGCAATCAATTTGATTCATTGAGGTATGTGGGAAAAGTGACTAAAATATTAGCAGTCAATTCGGGTAGTTCTTCTTTGAAATTTAAGCTTTTTGAAATGCCTTCAGAAGCAGTGATTATTGAAGGCGATTTTGAGCGAATTGGAAATAAAGAAGCTAGAATGCGCTTGAAAGTTAGAGGAATTGAAAAGAGTGATCGTTTTCCTATCTATACACATGTAGAAGCTGTTGAACTTTTGATTCGTGCGTTGATTGACGAAAAAGCAATAGAAAGTTATAGCGAGATTTCTGGTGTGGGTCATCGTATTTCCCACGGAGGAGTTTACTATAAGGATGCTGTTTTGGTCAATGAAACGGTTAAATCGAGAATTCTGGAATTGGGGGCTTTATCTCCGCTTCATAATCCAGTCAACTTAATGGGAATTGAAGCATTTGAAAAAGTATTGAAAGATGTAAAACAGGTTGCGATTTTTGATACGTCATTTCATCACACGATTCCAAAAGAAAACTATATCTATGCGCTTCCCTACCGTTATTTTGAAGATTATGGGATTCGCAGGTATGGATTTCATGGGCCAAGTCACCAATATGTGAGTGAAGAAGCGATAAAGATTTATCCGCAGGCTCAAAAAATGATTACGTGCCATCTTGGCTCAGGAAGTAGTATTAGCGCCATCTTAAACGGGCAATCAATTGATTCTTCCATGGGATTTACACCGCTTGCAGGACTTGTCATGGGAACACGGACGGGAGATATTGATCCACAAATTATTCCGTTTATTCAAGAAAAAGAAGGATTAACGCCACGCGAAATCAAGGACTTGATTAATAAAGAGTCGGGATTGCTTGGAATATCAGGATTTTCTAATGATTTAAGAGATTTAGAAAATGCAGCTCAAAATGGAAATGAGCGAGCACAGCTAGCGATTGATGTATTCGTCCATCAAATTGTGCATTATATTGGCGCTTACGCAGCGATGCTCAATGGTGTGGGGGCGCTTGTGTTTACCGCAGGCATTGGAGAGCGTTCTTCTCTGGTGCGCACGAAGGTTTGTAACGCCCTAACCTATCTTGGATTAGCGATAGATGAAGCTGAAAATAAAATGAATGCGCGTGTGATTAATACGGCTCAAAGTAAGGTGAAGGTATTTGTTATTCCAACGAATGAGGAAGTTATCATCGCGCGCGATGTTGTAAGAGTTGCAAATATTTAAATGAATAGATAAAGGGGAAAAATGAAAGAAGCATTAGGTTTTGTTGAAGTACGAGGAATGGCAAGCGCTGTAAATATAGCGGATGCAATGTTGAAAGCGGCTAATGTTAAATTGCTCGGAATTGGTAAAGCGCGCGGTTCAGGCTGGATGAGCGTACAGGTGAGTGGCGATGTTGGGGCGATAAAAGCAGCTGCTGAGACAGGGAAAAGTTTGGCAATTGAAAATGGCGTTTATATTTCTTCGTTAATTATTCCTAGGCCAGCTGACGGAATTGGTAATCTTATCAATAAGGGTGTTGTGCCGTCTGACAAACGTCAAGCTACAAAAGAAAGTCAGGCTATTTTGGAGAACCCTCAACCTTCGGATAAAAATAAGGATGAATTCTCAGAAAAGGGTGAACTAGTGGCTTCATCTTCAAGTTCTGAAGTCACACCCCCTAAAAAGCAATCGAAAAAGTAATAAATAAGTTCTATCACAAATGAAATCGGGTAAGGAGGCAAAGTGGAAGAAATTGTACAAGAAATCATTAGACGTCTTTTAAAACGTATGAATAGCAGCTATTTTTGTTCTGCGGCAGATTGCTCCTTTCTATTTGATGAGCAGACCTTTGTGAAGCATGAAAATATTCTGGTAAAAGATGTAGATGTTGTCTTACTAGAGGACATAATGTCACATAAGAGCACTGAGTGGGTGAAGTGGATTCTTAAGAGTTTTGATTTCCCGTGTCACTTGTCATTGCAATTATCGTTTGATAATCTTAATTTATTGCCAAAAAATTTTTTGAGAACAATGCCGCTCTCACTCTATACGATAGACGGGCAACGTTTGGTTTTTTCAAAATATAAAATAGCAACTTATCAAGAAGTCGCTTTATGGACTGAAAATGATTGTCTTGTTCTAAACTACAATCAAAGCCTCACTGATTTTGCAAAAGATAAGATTTCTCAGAATAAAATAAAAGTTTACCGGAGGGAATGGTAATGATGATGGCACAAGTGGTTGGATCGATCGTCTCGTCTCAAAAGGATACAAGTTTGATTGGGACAAAATTGATGATTGTTCAACCTATTAATTCTAAAAAGGAAGGGATTCGTTTTCAACAGGTGGCAGCGGATACTGTGGGTGCTGGCATTGGAGATTATGTTCTGATGGTAGGTGGTCAATCTGCGCGCTTGCTTTTTCAAGAAAATCGAGTTGCAATTGATGCGGCAATTGTCGGAATCATTGATTCTTTTGATCAATAGAGGAGTGAAATGGCTGAAAAAATTGAACGTATGATTCAAGAATATGTGCCCGGCAAACAGGTGACGTTGGCACATTTGATTTCTCGTGTAGACAAAGAGGTCTTTGAAAAGCTTGGGTTGGAACCAGAAGCAAAGGCAATTGGTATTTTGACGATTACGCCTTCTGAAGCTTCGTTGATTGCAGCGGATATTGCAAAGAAGTCTGGAAATGTAAGCATTGGTTTTATGGATCGGTTTTCTGGAGCCGTGGTGTTGACTGGAGAAGTTTCATCTGTAGAATTTGCTTTGAAGCAAGTGACGGTAACGTTACATCAGATACTTGGCTTTACGATTTCTAAAATGACGAGAACGTAAGATGAAAAAGTTAATGCTGATTGGACCAACTGGCGTGGGGAAAACAACGTTAATGCAGTATTTAAGCGGAGAAAAAATAGATTATTTAAAAACGCAACAAGTCATCATTGATAAACAATTGATTGATACACCGGGTGAATTTATTGAGAATGTTTTTTACCAGAATGCCTTGATTACAGCGTCTGTTGATGCAAAAGTAGTTGCCTTTGTTCAAAGCTTGGATCGGTATCAAAATTTTTTTCCACCCTTCTTTGCGACTCGCTTTACGCGCCCAGTCATTGGGATTATTACAAAATCAGAACTTAATGAATTTCAGGATAAGATAGAATTCATTAAGAAAAATTTAAACAATGCAGGAGTCAAACGAATTTTTGTTACTTCTACTTATGAAAACTTGGGAATGAAAGCGTTAGAAACTTTTCTTCTTTTAAAACTAAAAAAGTAAAATGTCTTATTTCATGGAAAAAGGTGAGAATCCTTTACAGTCCTTCGTCTACTGTGATGCGCAAGCTAAGTCAGGTCTTTGAATGAGAAAATTTAAAAATGTTATAAAGGGCATTTTTATCGGTATAACTGATAAAGGGCTCTCACTAAAGAATGAAAGCCTTTTTGGCTTAGAAATAGGAAAAATTATGAAACGTATAAAAAAATGGGTATTAACTGTTAGCGTTGTTCTTGTTGCTTTGGGGTTATCCGCTTGTTCATCAGCTAAGACCTCAACGGCTTCATCAAGCGTGTCACAATCCTCGTCTATCGTATCTAATCAAATAAAAATTCAAATTGTAATTGGGAAAACCACGACCAGTTACGAAGTGAAAAAAGGAACAAATTTGCTTGATTTTGCTGTTGCAAAGCTGGGAGCAAAGGAAAGTTCTGGCTTTCTTAATTCGATTAATGGGTTGAAGACAAGTTCGGCAGATAAGATTTATCTGATGTTTAAGGTGAATGGAAAAGATTCGCAGGTTGGTGCAAAGGATGTGATTTTAAAAGCAGGCGACACGATTGAATTCTATACTACTAAAGGATAAAAAATCATATTTTACAGTGCGGCATTTGTGTTTGCTTGCGATTTTATCGGCTCTTTGTGTCGTTGGACGATTAAGTTTTGTCTGGATTCCAAATGTTAAACCAGTCACCGTAATGATTCTCTTGATTTGTTTTTATCTAGGCGTCGCAGATGCGCTCGTTGTCGCAAATATTATGATTGTTGCAACTTCTGTCTATCTCGGAATGGGGTATTGGGTTTTTGAGCAGATGCTTGCTTATAGTTTAATTATTTTTCTCTATTTTTCGTTGATGCGTTTTAAAGCGCTTGGTAAATTGGGCGGGCAAATTATGATTAGTTTTTTCGTCGGTATGTTTTATGGCTTTCTGATTTCTCTTTTTGAAGTGTTTTTATTTCGGATGGGCTCATTTCTCGCGTATTATGTGCAGGGAGTTAGTTTTGATGTGATGCATGGCATTGGAAATGTTATTTTCATGATGCTTTTGAAAAAACCGTTTGAGTTTTTCAATCGCTATTTTCTGAGATTTAAGAGAAAATAGGGCTTGCGGGTATGTTTATTTCTCCGAGAATTTCGTGTGGAAATGTGCTATAATAGCACTCTATGAAAAATTTGAAACGTTTGATGCTTGTGGCGAGTTCATTTGTGGCGTTGTTCATGCTTGCCGGCTGTGCAACTTATGAAAAAGGAACGCAGATTCCTGTGCACAACTGGTATTATTGGGTGTTGATTCGGCCAGGGGCGGCTGTGATTGATCTTTTTGCAAAACAGCCGTTGACTCTTGGCTTTGGCTGGGCAATTGTTGTGGTGACATTGATTGTGCGCGTATTTATTTTACCGCTTGGTTTGCGCCAACAATACAAATCAACCTATATGCAGGAAAAAATGGCCTATTTGGCGCCCGTTTTTCAGCCAATCAATGATCGCCTGAAAGCGGCACGCGAGGCACGCGATCAGCCAGCCATGATGGCGGCGCAGCAGCAACTTGTGCAGGCGCAAAAAGACAATGGGATTAATATGCTCAGCAGCATGGGCTGTTTGCCGATGCTGATTCAGTGGCCATTTTTCATCTTGCTCTACAATGCCGCGCGTTACACGGACGGGATTGCGTCAGCGTCGTTTTACGGGATTGATCTCGGCAAGCCAAGCGTTTTCTTGACGCTTGCGGCGGGTGTTTTCTATCTGATTCAGACATGGGTAATTATGCAGGGCATGACGGAGGAGCAGAAGAAAGCGCCGGGCGGCACGACCATGCTGTGGATGAGCCCTGTGATGATTATTGTGTTTAGCTTTATGTCGCCAGCCGGTGTGACGCTTTACTGGGTTGTCGGCGGTTTGGTTGTGCTGATTCAACAGCTGATTGTGACGTATTATATGAAGCCGCGGATGCGCGTGGCAATTGATGAGGAATTTGCGAAAAATCCGCCAGTGATGAAAGATTTGCCAAAGGACGTGACGCCAGTGGTAGCAAAGACTGACGGGCTCGACGAATTGATTTCGGGCGTGCGTGGCAGTTTAACTGAGGGAACAGCAGCTGATGAAAATCCTGTCAGCGCTGACAAAAAGGACAAAGCAGGCGCGGGCCGCAATGCAGGCAAACAAAACAAGAAAAAATAACTGTCAGCTGACAGTTTTTTTGTGGGCAAATCTGGTATAATTGCGGTATGTCGAATATCAAATTGGTGTCACTGGATCTTGATGGCACGACTCTAAATTGGGAGAAGAATCTGTCAGCTGCTACAAAATCAGCGCTGAGGCGCGCGGTCGATGCGGGCGTGAAAGTTGTGCTGAATACAGGACGGCCGTGGGTTTCAACGGTCAGCTTTCTTGATGAGCTCGGGCTGACGCATGATTTTGACCGCGTGATTGTCAACAATGGCGGGCAAATTAGCGACGGGCGCGGCAAAATTTTAGAGGAAATAGTGCTAAGTTACGCGGATATTGGGGCGATTTATGAGCAGGCACAAAGGTTTGATTTGCCGATGGACATCATCACGGGCGACACGTCTTACACTGTCGAGTTCGCGCGGAAATCGCAGGTTCACTACATCAACAACACTTTGACATTTAAACCGATTGATTTCGCGAGGCTTCCGCAGGAGGTCATGTTTAATAAAGTGGTGCTGTCAGCTGAGCCAGCGGTTTTAGACGCAGCGATATCGGCGCTAATTTTGCCACAATTTGAGCGGGTGAAAACGCGCGATATGTTGCTTGAAATCATGCCAAAGGGTGTTAATAAAGCGTCGGGACTTGCGAAATTGTGTGAATTGCTCGGCGTTGCGCCTGAAAATGTTCTTGCGATGGGCGACGAAGGCAATGATGTTGCGATGCTCGCGTGGGCGGGGCTCGGCGTCGCGCCTGCCAATGCGATTTCTGAGGCAAAAGAGGCGGCAGATATTGTGTCGAAATTGACCTGCGACGAAAATGCAGTCGCCAAAATAATAGAGGAGTACGTTTTACGATGACGATTGCAATTGGTTTTCAAGCGCTTGCGGCGGTGTGTGCGCTGAGCGTTTGGCTCAAACAGCCTGTGTTTCTGGGCGTGGATCAGGTGCTGCTTTGGAGCAAATTGACGACAAAAATCACGGCGAGCCGCGCGCTTAAAATCAGATATACGCTGATTTGGGCGGTCATTTTTCAAATTGGGGCGCTGGTGCTCTACATCGCGCGACTTGCCATGAAAACGACGCAGCTGGCAATCCTTGTCAATCCTGTGTTTTGGGGCATTGTTCTTGCCAGCGTGATTTTAATTTACAGCTATCAAGGAAGATTAGGAGGCAACTGATGGGACTTTTTGATCGTTTATTTGGAAAAAAAAGCGCGGATGATGATGAGGCGTCCATTTCGTCAGCGCTGGCAGAAATTGCGCCGATTTCAGAGGCGGTTTTGGAAAACGTGACTTCAGAAAATGAAGTTGAAGAAACGCCAGCTGATGAGTCGGTCATTACCGAAGAGAAATACGAGCAATCGCTTGAAAAAACGCGTCAGACGTTCGGGGAGCGCTTTAATCATTTTCTTGCGAATTTCCGCCGTGTCGATGAAGAATTTTTTGAGGAATTGGAAGAAACGCTGATTCTGTCAGACGTTGGCGTGCAGCTTGCAGGCGAATTGACAGAGGAATTGCGTCAGGAAGCCAGACTTGCCAATGCGAAATCGCAAGACGCGCTGCGCCAAATCATTATCGAGAAAATGGTCGACAAATTTGAGGCCGAGACGCTGTCGTCAGCGCTGACAGAAGCCGACGGGCTCACGGTTATGCTGTTTATTGGGGTCAATGGTGTCGGAAAAACGACGACGATTGGCAAGCTCGCGGCGCGCTATCATAACGCAGGCAAAAAAGTCTTGCTGGCTGCGGCGGACACGTTCCGCGCGGGCGCAATCAATCAGCTCAAAGAGTGGGCGGCGCGCGCGTCTGTTGATATCGTTGCAGGAAAGGAGGGTGAAGACCCCGCCTCGGTCGTTTTCACCGCGCTCGCAAAAGCAAAAGCGGAAAAGTATGATTTTTTGCTGATTGACACGGCTGGCAGGCTTCAAAATAAAGAAAATCTCATGAAAGAGCTTGAGAAAATTGGGCGCATTATCAAACGCGAGCTGCCCGACGCGCCGCACGAGACCTTACTTGCGCTTGACGCGACGACGGGGCAAAATGCGGTGCAGCAAGCGCGCGATTTCACAAAAGTGGCGCCGATTTCGGGCGTGATTCTCACAAAGCTCGACGGCTCGGCGCGCGGCGGCATTGTGCTGCAAATTATTCAATCGCTCAAAATTCCTGTCAAACTCGTCGGTTTGGGCGAAAAAATTGACGATTTAGCCGATTTCGACGGTGACGCGTTCATGCGCGGACTTTTTGAAAAGCTTTTGTAAAACGAATGATAAGCGCAGAACACCAAACACCGCTCACCTAGCTCTTTACAAATTTAGAAATTCAAGGTAAAATAAAGGCATGTCCTACTCAAATTTAATGCTTCTCTCGCTCAATTCCAATTTGGAACTTGCGAAACAGATTGCCGTTCAAATCGGTTTGCCGCTCGCGCGTGTGACAGCAAAAACGTTTTCTGACGGTGAAACATCTGTCAACATCATTGATTCGGCGCGCGGCAAGGACGTGTACGTGATTCAGTCGACGTCAGCGCCCGTCAATGAAAACATCATGGAGCTCCTGATTGCTGTTGATGCCCTGAAACGCGCGTCTGCCAATTCAATCAATGTCGTGATGCCATATTATGGCTATGCGCGCCAAGACCGTAAAGCGCGCGCGCGCGAGCCGATTACCTCAAAGCTTTTTGCCAATATGTTGCAAGTGTCGGGCATTGATAGGCTGTTGACGGTCGATTTACATGCCGCGCAAATTCAAGGTTTCTTTGATATTCCAGTGGATCATCTGACAGGCGCGCCGCTACTTGCGAGTTATTTTGAGCGGCAAGGCCTGACGGGCAAAGAAGAGGTTGTCGTTGTCAGCCCTGATCATGGCGGTGTGACGCGCGCGCGTCGTCTGTCAAATATGCTGGGCACAAAGCTTGCAATCATTGACAAACGTCGCCCCAAAGCGAATGTCGCTGAAATCATGAATATCATCGGCAATGTCGCGGGTAAAAAAGCGATTTTGATTGACGATATGATTGACACGGCGGGGACGATTACGCTTGCGGCCAATGCGCTGTCGTCGCTTGGCGCGACGGAGGTTTACGCGTGCTGCACGCACGGTGTGCTGTCAGGACCAGCGATTGAGCGCATCGAAAACTCAGCGATTAAGGAGCTAATTGTGCTTGATACAATTCAGCTTTCTGACGCGCAGCGCTCGCCCAAAATCAAACAAATTTCTATTGCAAGTCTCTTAGCAGAAGCGATTATCCGGACGCACGAAGAGCGCCCCTTGTCCCCACTCTTTGAGACGCATACGCTCAATGTTTGCTGACGACACTAAAACAAAGCGGCCTGACCGCTTTTTCAATAAAAAATAAGAGGGGCAGCCAAGTGTGGACGTAGTCGGCTGCATTCTGTTAAAATGAGGAAAAGTATGGAATACAATCATCAAGAAATCGAGAAAAAATGGCAGAAGTTTTGGGCGGAAAATCAGACGTTCAAGACGCGAAATGACGCCGTAAAGGACAAGAAATTTTACGCGTTGGACATGTTTCCTTATCCGTCAGGTGCGGGGCTGCACGTGGGGCACCCCGAGGGTTACACGGCGACAGATATTTTGAGCCGTTACAAGCGTGCTCAAGGCTATAACGTCCTTCATCCAATGGGCTGGGACGCGTTTGGCTTGCCCGCGGAGCAATATGCGATGTCGACAGGTCATGATCCAGCTGAATTTACAGCGGAAAATATCGCGAATTTTAAGCGCCAAATCAATAGTCTGGGCTTCAGCTATGACTGGTCGCGTGAGATAAATACAACCGATCCGAATTTTTATAAATGGACGCAGTGGATTTTCACGAAGCTTTACGAAAAAGGCCTCGCCTATGAAGCAGAAGTGCCGGTCAACTGGGTAGAAGAACTCGGCACGGCGATTTCAAACGAGGAAGTTTTGCCCGATGGAACATCAGAGCGTGGTGGTTTTCCTGTTGTCCGTAAGCCCATGCGCCAATGGATTTTGAAAATCACGGCTTATGCGGATCGTTTGCTTGAGGATTTAGATGATCTTGACTGGCCAGAGTCTGTCAAGGAAATGCAACGGAATTGGATTGGAAAGTCAGTTGGGGCAGATGTAAACTTTAAAGTTTTAGATTCTGATAAAGAGTTTACAGTTTTTACAACACGACCAGATACTCTGTTTGGGGCGACTTATGCAGTCCTTTCTCCAGAGCATAGCTTGCTTGATTCGATTGTAAGCCCAGAGCAAGCAGGGGCTGTAGCCGACTACCAAAAACAGGCAGCTTTGAAATCGGATCTCGCCCGTACAGACCTTGCGAAAGATAAAACAGGCGTTTGGACTGGTAGCTATGCTGTAAATCCTGTAAATGGAAAGCCTATTCCAATTTGGGTAGCTGACTATGTCTTGGCTAGCTATGGACATGGGGCAATTATGGCGGTGCCGGCGCATGACACGCGCG
>JAIRUZ010000016.1 GCA_031254115.1 Streptococcaceae bacterium | reverse complement strand
TTCAATGTCAAAATCAAGATTTCTGTCAGCTCTGAGCGCCGCGAGCTCGCGAACTTTATCCAGACATTCGGGCAGAAAACTTTGCCCACCAAAGCCTGGATTCACCGTCATCACAAGCACCATGTCCACAAGTCCTAGAACGGGTGCAATCGCGCTGACAGGCGTGCCTGGGTTAATCGCAATCGACGCTTTCATGCCCGCCGCTTTGATTTTCTGTAGCGTCCCGTGACTGTGGACCGTTGACTCGGCGTGAATCGTCAGCGAATCCGCACCTGCATCTCGCAATGCCGCGATGTAATTTTCCGGACGTTCGACCATCAAATGACAATCGAAAAATAGTTTACTATGAGGGCGTAAGGCTGCTACAACCCCCGCACCAAATGTCAGATTCGGCACAAAATGGCCGTCCATGATGTCAATATGCACACCGTCAGCGCCCGCACGTTCAAGTCGCGCCACTTCGTCGCCAAATTTCGCAAAATCACTTGACAAAATCGACGGGAAAATTTTTGTTTTCATTTTTATGTGTCTCCAATCCGTTTTTTCGTTACGAGGTAAAGCCCCGCAAGCGTTGCTATGACAAGAATTCCAAATAAAAGATAGCTCCAATTGCCGAGTGCTTTTTTAAAGCCAATCAGGAGGCTCCATAAAATCACGAGCAAAAAGATGGGCGCCTGGTGCAAAAGCGCATTACGGCTGTTTTTTTGCATTTTTTTCATAGATCTCCCGCGTATTTTGAATTTCCGACAACAGCTGACAATAGCTGTCGTAGCGCGAGCGCAGCAATTCGCCCGAAAAAACGGCTTCCTTGACCGCGCAAGCGGGCTCGTGCGTGTGCGTGCAGCCGCGAAATTTGCATTTTCCAGAAAGTGCGGCGATGTCAATAAACGCTGCATTGAGCGCACTCGCCGTCGTGATTTCATAGTCAAGGCTGGAGAAGCCTGGCGTATCTACAACGAGACCGCCTGCGACCTCAAAAAGCTCGACGTGACGCGTCGTATGGCGCCCGCGCCCCAATTTTTCAGATGTTTCGCCTGTCGCAAGTTGCAACTCGGGCGCAATTTTGTTGAGCAGCGTGGATTTTCCAGCGCCCGTTTGCCCCATAAAAGCCGTCAGCTTGTCAGGCAAATACGCGGCCACTTCGTCAGCCGTCGTGAGAACAGGATAGCCAATCCCCGCGTAGTCGCGTTTGACATTGGCCATTCCGCGAGCGTTGATATCGAGTTTTGTCAGCACAATCAGCGCCGGAATCTTTTTATTCTCAAGATACGCAAGAAAGCGATCAAGCAAATTGCGCGAAAAATTGGGCGTGACCGTGCTCATGACAAGCACCATCTGATCAATATTCGCAAGCGGCGGGCGCACTAATTTGTTCTTGCGTGGTAAAATCTCCAAAATGTAACCCGCGTCAAACGTGACAAAATCGCCGACGAGCGGCTTTTCGCCTGTGTGCCTGAAATTGCCACGCGCGCGCGTCTCAAAAGCATCGCCCGCGCAAACAACCGTGTAAAAGCCGCCCAACAATTTGACAATTTGTCCTTGCATTTCCTCTATTTTACCAAAAAACAGGCATTTCTGCCCGTTTATTAGCGTATTTCCGCGTGCAATTTTTCTGTCAGCTGGCGTGTAATTTTTGTCAGCGCTGACAAGATTTCATCTTCAGTCATCGTGGCTTCTTTTGGTTGAAAAATCAGGTTGTAAGCCATGGATTTCTTGCCCTCAGGCAAATTTTCGTCCTGATAAATGTCAAAAAGCTCTACTTTCGTGAGTGTTTTCACATTTGCCGCACGAATCGTCGCAACGATCGCCGCGTGTGTCGTTTCTGCGTCAACAAGCAGCGCAATGTCGCGGCTGACCGCTTGGACTTTTGGAATTTCCGTGAAAATAGTCTGCGCAGGCTGCAGCTCAAACAGCGCCTGCATGTCGAGCGTCGCTGCATACGTTTCTGAAATGTCATATTTTTTCGCAATCAGCGGGTGAATTTGCCCGACGGCAGCGACCGGCACGTCGCCGATAAAAACTTTCGCTGTGCGCCCTGGATGAAAGGCCGGATTGTCCGCATTTGCCTCAAAGCGCACATTTTCGTAGCCCGCAAGCAAGCGCTCCACAATCCCTTTTGCCGTGAAATAATCCGCATTTTTCGACGCAATCGCAAACGCGATATTTTTCTCTTCATAAATCGGACACGCGGACGCGCTGTCAGCCGCGACAAAGACATTTCCAAGCTCATAAATCGCAATGTCCGAATTTTTGCGTGCCTGATTGTACGCAATGACTTCAAGCAGCCCTGGCAGCATATTCACGCGCAGCGTGCTGCGATCCTCAGACATCGGCATGAGGAGTGCGACCGTCTCAAAACCGGGCGTAAATTCCGTCGCTTTTTCTTGCGTCGTCAGACTGTAACCGATGATTTCAGACAACCCCGCGCGTTCCAGTTTTGTTCTGAGCGACCGACGAAATTTTTGGAAAGGGGTCAATTCGCCCACATTTCTGGACGCTGGCAAAGTCGTTGGCAGCTTGTCGTAGCCGTAAATTCGCGCGATTTCCTCAACCAAATCGGCTTCAATATGAATGTCCCAGCGTCGCGCCGGAATTTCACAACTGAAAGCCTCGCCGTCAACTGACACGCCAAATCCGAGCCGTCCGAAAATTTCCTCGACTTCCAAAAGCGCAAGCGTTGTGCCAAGCGCTTCATTGATGCGGCTCAAACTGATAGAAACTTGCGGCAATTTTGGCTGATAGTCGTTTGATTCCACGACGCCTGACAAAACCGCGCCGCCTGATAATTGGGCTATCAGAGCCGCCGCAAAATCAAGCGCGGCTTTAACCGTCGCTTCATTGATTCCCTTTTCAAAGCGCGCGCTCGCTTCGCTACGAAGAGAAAAACGCTGAGACGTCTTGCGAATGCTTGCGCTGTCAAACAGTGCGGCTTCAAGCGCGACCGTCACAGTCGCGTCTGTAATTTCTGATTCGACGCCGCCCATCACGCCAGCAAGCCCGACAGGACGGCCATTTGATACAATCACAATATCGTCAACTGACAGCGCACGGCGCTCGTGATCAAGCGTCTCAATCATCTCGCCAACTTTCGCTTCGCGCACGGTAATCGTATCAGCGCCAAATTGCGCGAAATCAAACGCATGCAACGGCTGACCAAAAAGCAACATGACATAATTCGTCACGTCCACGACATTATTAATCGGCTTCACGCCCATGTTCATCAGCCGATTTTGCAGCCAAGACGGACTGGGTGCAATGTGCACGCCATCAAGCATCCGAATTTTGTAAGTCGCGACTTTGTCAGTCGTCACAGAAACCTTGACAATGTCCGCAGCCTTCTTCGCCGTTTCTGTCAGCGCTGACAGCGGGCTTTTGACGTCTAAATCATAAATTGCCGCCACTTCGTGCGCCACGCCGCGCATCGAAAGCGCATCGCCGCGATTGGCGAGTACGTCCAAATCAATTACCGCGTCAGTCATCTCAAGCATTTCAAGCGCATCAGCGCCGACTTCAGCGGACGGCTCAAAAATGTAAATGCCGTCATCATGCTTCATCGGATTGATTTTCGTGTCAACGCCCAGCTCATCAAGCGCGCAAAGCATGCCTTGACTCTCAAAGCCGCGCATTTTACCTTTTTTGATTTTCGTGCCACCGCCAATACGCGCGCCAACCAGCGCCACAATCACTTTTGCGCCCTCCGCAACGTTTGGCGCCCCACACACAATTTGCAGATTTTCAGCCGCGCCAACTGAAACCTGACACACATGCAAATGCGTCTCTGGCACGTCTTCAAAGCTGACAATTTCGCCCACGACAAGCTTTGACAAGCCGTCAGCGCGCGTGTAAACCTCTTCGCATTCAATTCCTGAAAGCGACATTTTCTCGCCCAATTCAACCGCCGAAACCGCCAAATCAGGCACCAATTCTTTGAGCCAATTATAACTTACAAGCATCGCATCTCCTTATTGAAATAAACCAATGACAAGGCCCATCACCAAAAAGCCGATGAGACCATTAACCATGTGCAAGCCAATCAATTTCTTGCTTTGCCCGCTATACACCGCGAGAATAAATTGTCCCACGCCGTAAAAAGCGAGCCACGTCAGAAACGCGAGCATGAGCGTTGATATCAGCGGATTGACGCCAAAAGTCGAACCAATGGCCGTTTTCGCTGTTTGCACCGTGTGATTGAGTCCAATCGCCATCAAAATGCCCGCGATCGCCGTCCCACCAAAGGTAAACGCCATCTCGCTAGCTGTCATCTTGTGATCTTTCATTTTTTCGCCCATGCCAGACTCACGCGCCCAGAGCTTGCCCCAGCCGTGCATTGGGTTGTACAGCACCGACTCCACGATAATCCACGCAAGCGTCCCCAAAACAATGGCATACAAATTAAACATTTTTTATACTCTCTTTTCTTTTTTATTTTCCAAATTGCTCTAAAAACCGAACGTCGCCCTGATAAAAGCCGCGAATGTCTGTGATGCCGTATTTCAGCATGGCAATGCGTTCAAGGCCAATGCCAAACGCAAAACCTTGGTAGCGGCGGCTGTCAACGCCTGACGCGTCAATCACATTCGGGTGCGTCATGCCAGCGCCCAAAATCTCAATCCAGCCCGTCTGCTTGCAGACATTACAGCCTGCGCCGCCGCATTTGAAGCAACTGACGTCGACCTCAACGGACGGCTCCGTGAATGGAAAATAGCTCGGCCGTAGGCGAATTTTACGATCCGCGCCAAACATTTTCTGAATCACAACCTCTAGCGTCCCTTTGAGATCCGCCATTGACACATGTGCACCGATTACCATACCCTCGAGCTGGTGAAATTGATGGCTGTGCGTCGCGTCGTCCGTGTCACGACGGTAGACGGCACCTGGCGAAATCATACGCAAATCGCCTTTCGTGAAATCGTGCGTTTCCATCGTGCGCGCCTGCATGCCGCTCGTGTGCGTGCGAAGCAACAGCTCGTCCGTGATATAAAAGCTGTCCTGCATATCGCGCGCCGGATGATTTTTCGGCAAATTGACCCGCTCAAAATTGTAATAATCCGTCTCGACCTCATTTCCTTCGACGACGGTGTAGCCCATGCCAATGAAAATATCCTCGAGCTCTTCTTGCGTCTGCGTGAGCACATGGCGCGTACCGATTTTGCGTGCTGTGCCTGGGAGCGTCACGTCAAGTGTTTCAGACGCAAGCGCAGCGTTCATCGCAGCCGCTTCTAATGCCGCTTTTTTTTCCTCAACTTTGCGCGCAAATTCATCGCGAAACTGATTCGCCAATTGTCCAATTTCTTTTTTCTCGTCAACGGTCAATTCTTTCATGTTTTTCAAAATTGCAGTCAACGCGCCTTTTTTTCCGACAACAGACACGCGCAACTCGTTCAACACGCGCTCGTCAGTCGCCTTTAAGAGCGACGCGCGTGCGTGCTGTCTCAACTCTTCAAGCTCTGTTTGTAACGTCATTTTCTTCCTTTCTTTTCTTCAGCTCGAAACAAAAAATACCCCAATTGTCCCTCACAAGGAGCGACGACCGCGGTACCATCCTATTTTATCACTTGATTTTTGTTTAATTTTGTAATTTCCTACGAAGCTGAATCGCTGCTATGCGTGTTTTGCTTTCAATCGGGGCAAAACTTCCTCTGTGCGGCGCAGTTACTGGTCTTCGATACATTCATTATACTAAATTTCGATTGTTTTTGCAACCACGGCTTTTAAAAATGTGCTGCCGTCGCCGCGAACACGCACGCGCACAGTAAACGCGTCGTGTTCTGGCACGACAAAGGTTACCGTTTTTTCTGTCAGCTCATAAAATTGAGCGACAAACGTGCGCTTTTTCTCAAAACGAATTTCTAGGAAACTAAATAAACCGTCGTCAGCCGATAACAGCTGAAATTGAGCCTTTTGCCCCGCTGTCAGCCCGTAAAAATGCGTCAGCCCCGCTTTTTCAATCACGCACATATCATCAGCAATCAGATGATGCTCATACAAAATGCCGCCCGTTTGCGGATAGCGCACGCGCGCGCCGTCAATCATGTACAAATCGTCTGATTTCACAAATTCAGAAACCCATTTTTGGCGCGGCTTTGCGGGTCCAAATTGCACGTCGCCAATCATTTGAACATCGCCCGATAATCCGAAACTGTCGCTGGTGCGCCTTTTTTATTGCGCAAAACATTCAAGACAATGCTTTGATTTGGGCGGCGCAAGACGTCGCAGATTTCTTTTTCATTTTCAAGGAGAAGCTCGTAGGCCGCATTTTTTTGCGTGGTCATGTCTGCAATGACGAGCAAACCCTCTTGATATGCGCGCTGCACAGTGTTTTGTGTGTCGGCGCCCTGATTCAAGTCCAGATAATAGTCATTTTCAGCGAGCAAGTCATCAATTTTTGAAAATGGCATTTGTTCAAGCACCGTGACATTGTCATGAGTTTCGCCAAACGCGCGCAATTTGTCAGAAATTTCGCTCGGTGCGGCAATTGTCCACGTGATTTTGCGCGCGGCGAGCGCTTCTGCCACAGCTTCGTCATAAAGAATTTGGTCGCTGCGCGTAATCGTGAGCGCGTGCGGCCTGAAACGATTTTCGCGCGTAAAGTTCTCAATCGCACCCAAATAATCGAGCGCGATTGCGCGATTCGGCGCTAATTTCGCGACTTTTTCAAGCTCTTTCGCATTTTCAAACAAAATCCGCGTCGTTGGCGTTTTGCCCTCCAAAATAGCGAGCATATTGCCTGGAACCGCGTCGTGTATGACTTCTTGGAAATAAAGCGTACCTGGCAGCTCTGACAAGAGATTGGACGCAAACAACGGCGTTGACAGTGAATTGAACACGAGCTCATCGATTTTGTCAGCGCTGACAGACAGCCGCTCGCGCAAATAATGCGCGACAAACAGCGCAACATTGGCAAAAACGGTCTCGTGAGCGCCTGTTTTTAAAATCACGGCTTTTGTGACTTCATCGAGCGTGATGATTTTTTCGCCTGACGCGTCAAAGTAAATCGTTTTGAGCTCCTTGCCTTCTGCGTCAAACAGAGAATCTGCAAATTTCGCGCCTTGGCGATTGTAACGCTCGGTGAGACGGAGTTTTCCTGCGCGATTCAGCCATTGCACTTCACGCACAAGCCGCGTCGTATCGGGCTGATAGAAGATGATACCTTTGATAATTTCGCCGTTTCTTATTTCCGCTTTGGCGCCGTCTAAATTTCTGATTTCCAGAAAATCTGGCATGCTGAGCTCATTATAATGAAGCGCCTTATCTGGCAATTTAGCAAAGCCTGTATAATGCAAAAATGGGCTCTCGACCGCCTCAGGAAGCCAGCCGTCAGACGTCACGTTCACGTGAAGAAAAGACGTTTTAGCCTGATTGAGGCTATTAATAAAACGCGCCGTTGCCTGATGATAAAAATCAGTTAGAATGAGTTTCATGAGCGCAAATCCTCACTTTCTGCCAGACGTGTTTGACATTCGTCATAGAGCGTGCGCCACAACTGCCGCACATGATCCGCTAAATAAGGCTCCGCAAGTTTTTGCGAGGCAGCAATCGCGCGCGGATAATCGAGCGTTTGTACCAGCTTGACAATCGCCGCGGCAAATTCTTCCACTTGTTGCGCTTCATCTTCTTCGCGCGCAAGCCGAAATCCATTGACCCCATTTTCAATAAAGGTCGTGTTGCCATAATCAACGTCGAGCCCAATCAGCGGCAAATTAGCAGCGACCGCTTCGAGAATCGTGAGGCCAAAGCCTTCAGAGCCAGACGCCGTCAGATAGCCGCCGTATTTTGCGTATTCATCGGCGAGGTTTTTATGACCTTCCATGGTAATATACGCCTCGGCTGATAGCTTTTTGATGGTGTCCTCAACGAGCTTACGCGTGGCGCCCTCCCCGTAAATGTGAAATTCGAGCGCGGGAAGTGTCTTTTTCGCCTCAGCAACAGCCTTGACGAGCACGTCAATATGCTTTTCAGCCGCCAAGCGCGAAGCCGTCAGAAATTTGAATTTATTTTCTTCGACATGCGCGCCGCGCGAAAGCTCAGGCACGGTGCCAACTGGAATCGTAATCACGCGCACGTCAGGATGCCCCGCCGTCGCAAATTGCTTGCGGAGCTTCTCGGTCTGTGCGTCCGTTGACGTGATAAACGTGTCAATCATGTCCTCGCGCGTGAACACGTGCTCGTAATAATTGTTCCACAGCGTCCAATTTTCGTCTGTCAAATGCGTTGAAAAATGTTCCGCGTGCACGACAACGACAAAATGGCTGGCATTTTTCACAGGAAACAGCGCGTCCGTGAGATCCTGATTGCGGTCAATAATCACGAGATCCTCTGGCGTAAAATTGAGCTGTGTGAAAAACGCAAGGTTAAATTCATGCTCGCCCTGAAGCGAACGCCCGTCTTTAAGCAGCGTCAGCTGCAAGTTGCCACCAGCGAGAAATTGGCGCATGCTGAGCGTGCCCGCTTCGTCGTAAAAATAGCGCACGGAAACCTCAGCGCCGCTATAATAATCCACGCTCGTCAGTCGATCACTATAATGCGCGACTTCCTGCAAGCGATTGGCAATCACGGTGTCCACACGGTCGACCGCTCCTATAAATGGCCCTTCTGTAATCAGCCAGACGATATATTTGACGGTTCCGTCAGCGCTGACAAAGTTCACAAAACGCCCATCAGGGCTTTCCGTCTTCTCAAAATCCTCTGTCAGCTGCGCCTCAAAATCCGCAACCGTGTAAGTCGACGCATGATTTTCTTGGCCCGCCATAAATTTGTACACGTTCAGCGTCACGTCCACCGGGAGCCCCATATTTTCCGTGAAGCGCGTGTAATTGCTGTAAATATAGTCGCAAAAAATGAACAGCTGCCGCTCAGGAAAATCGCGCACTAAGTCAAAGCGATATTTCTGGGCGTATTCAATGCCTGAACTCGCAAGGCCAATACCTTTATTGATATGATAGACGGTCATAATTTTCTTCCCTTGTCTTCAAAAATCGTGCGCCAGCGCATCATGGTTGCTTGATTGTCAAAGCGTTTGCGCGTTTCTTGCGGTGCTGGTGCGACATATTTGATGAATTCGACGTCGTAGAGCATCTGGCGCACGAGGCGCACAAGCGATGTATCAGAAATCAATTTGCCATTGTTGTCGTCCACATAATCGTCCAGCAAACTGTCGCCTGTCAGCGCAAGAATCGGCCGATCGCTCGCAATCGCCGTCATCAGCGGCTGGCTGACGATTTCGTCATTTTGGTAATGCAAATACAAAATCGCGCGCGCCATTTCCTCGGCAATCTTGTCAGGCCACGGACGCGTCAAAGGCGTCACGCGCGTCCTGAGCACATCGTCTGTAAGTCCAAGCGCCGCAAGGCGCTTCAAGAAATCAACTTGGTCGCGCAACAAGGTAAATTCAATCGTAAAGCTTACTTTTTCTTCTTCATCCAGCACCGTTTTCACAAACAAGGCGGCTTCGTCAAAGTCAATCGTGTCAGACGCGCTGCCCAAATTTAGATAAACAGAAAAACTGTCAGCCGTATAGTTTGCGGCCACTCTGTCAGCTGCAATAAAATTATTCCAGAACAACTTGGACTTGGTTTTTTCGTCAAATTTGAACTCGACTGTTTTGCGCGCATTTTGCGAATTGAAAATCAACTTTTCATAATGATCAAACAAAATATCTTTGCTCGTGTGCTCGTCAAGCGGCGCTGTCATCAGCAAATAAACATTTTCTGAGCTGAAACTTGCCGTCACAAGCGCGCGCCTGAACGTCTCATTCATGATGAAAAACTTGTCCTCAGGCGCTTTTGCAGCCACCAGCCGCTCAAACGCCCATTTCCAAAATTCGGCTTCCGAGAGGAAATTCAGATTTTCAGGCACAAATTTGACTTTGGCAACTTGGCGATATTTCCCGACTTGATAAAGCTCAAAAATCGCCACGCCTTGCTGATTGACGACTTTCGTGTGCGTGTCCTCGCCCATCGGAATGTCAATCGTTGACAAATAGCCGCCGTCATCGTAATTTTCTCGCTTGACAAGCTGATTATGCGAATAAAATTCAACCGCTTCAAGTCGCCCGTCAAACGCCGCAAGCAATTTGATTTCTTCGCCATTTGCTGCTACAAAACGCTTCGAAACACCGCCACCCGCTGGCTCATAGCCTTCTGGCGCGCGGTAATTTTCGCTCATAAAAACGCGCGCCTCGTGTGTCATGCGCCCTGTAAAACAGTCATAAATCGACCAAATCGAATCTTTCGTGAAACCGCTCGCCGCGGCTGCCCGACGTTTCTGCAGCTTCGCATCCATCGTCGGCGTGACAATGCGCGCAGCTTCTCCCATCGCGTCAAACAAGCGTTTGACCCCATAAATCGCCGCATTGCGGTTGTAAACGCTGTAATCTCCAAATAAGAATATCATGTCATACCCTTTCCGTTACTATTATTATAGCATTTCAGCTGATTTTTCGCTTAACTCATCAAGCACTTGGTTAATCCATTGGCCCATTTCGCCGATTTTATCTGCGTGAAAGCCGAGCGCTTCTGTAATCGCGTGGTGCGGAAGCGCCGCAAAGAAAGGAACACACTTATCGAGCTCGTCAGCTGACATGTGAAAGCTGTAAAAGTGTGTGGCGTCTAGTTTTCCACCTGATTTTGCTTCTGTCAGCGCTGACAAAATTTTCGCATCAAGTGCCGCCTCGTCAGCCAAATCCACACGCCCTGTCAGCTGCGCGCGCGCGGCTATCATTGACGGCTCCGCGCGATACATGACCGTCGTATTGCTCGTGACACGCCCGAGATGCAAAAGCGGTTTAGCCGCAAGTACATGCCCCGCTTGCATTTTCAGTCCATAATAAACCGCTGGAAAACTGCCCATTGACCAGCCAATCAAAATCAAATCCGAACGTTTCAAGCCATTTTCCGTCAAATGGGCGTCAATTTGCCGACTGATTTCCGCTTCATACGTGGCATTTCCGACATGAAACGCACCGCCGCGCGCCCGCAAATCGCAAAACAAGAGCACAGGAAAACCGTAAGTCGCCATCGTTTGTCGCTCATAATGCGGCAACTCGGACAAATTCCCCGAAAAGCCCACAATCAGCTTCTCGGGGCGTTTTCCTGGAATGTAGAGCGAATGCACAAATTCACCGTCCGCCGTCTCATGCCGCGCATCGCCCAGCTGATACCAGCCGAGCCCGTGCTTGTCCTTGTACGTCCAGACCTTTCCCAGCCGCACACTTCCGCGCCCATGAAGCAAAATCCGCCCGCGAAATTCCGCAGCTTCAAACGCCTCAAAAGTCCCTTCGCGCTGCTCGAATCGATCCGTTTTGAGAAGATTGCCCTGCCTGTCATACGTGAAAATCTCGTACGTCACGCGCAAATCGCCCGAAAGCACCGTATAGTCAAACGTCAGATGATGTTTGCCTGGCGCATTGTAAAACCTGCGAAAGGGAACCACAAAAATCGGTTTGCCCCAATTTTGATGCAACCGCTTGAAAGCCACCACGACCTCAGGCGTCTTGAAATTCCCGCTGACGCGCAACTCATAACGCCCCAAGCGCTCAATATTGCCCGAAAAATTGTCCGGAATCACAGCCCCTTCATCCGGTGCCATCGAAAAACCTTGCGTTTGCGCCAAATCCTGCGTCATATAAGTAAGCTCATCCACCAAATTTGGCAGCGTCCAAATCTCCGAGAAATCAAAATGCCCAAAACGCAAAAGTTGCGCGCGTTTCTCTCTGTCAGCGCTGACAAAGCCAATCATGCGGCTACGCAGCCTCTCTGTCAGCGCTGACAACTCTTGAAATGTGACGCAAGATGCGTCCAACAACAAAAAATCACACGCCGGCCACGTCGCCAAAAATTGCGACACACTGAGCGCCTCAGCCCCCGCGTGCTCCCCATTTCCAATCTCAAAAATTTTCATTAGACAATCAAATTATACCAAAAAAACGGAAGGCAGAGACTAAAAAATGTGCAGAAATGGCGGCTACGTTTGCACAGTTCCCATTTTTGCTATAATAGCTTTATGGAAATTTTTGATAGTCATACGCATTTGAACGATACGGCTTTTTCAGGGCGGGAAGAGGCCGAACTTGCGAAAATGCAGGAGTTTAGTGTCGCGCAAGTAAATGTCGTTGGCTGTAATCGCGCGATGAATGAATCGGCCGTTGCGCTCGCGACACGCACTGACAGCGTTTTTGCAACCATTGGCTGGCATCCAGACGACGCGGGCGAATTTGACGCGGACAGCGAGCGCTATTTGATTGAAACGCTGAAAAATCCGAAAGTTGTCGCGATTGGCGAAATCGGGCTTGATTATCATTGGATGGTGCAGCCCAAATGGCTCCAGAAAATGGTGTTTAGGCGTCAAATTCAGTTGGCAAAGGCGCTTGATGTGCCGTTTCAGGTGCATACGCGCGATGCGATGGAGGATACTTACGCGCTGATGAAAGCTGAAGGTGTAGGCGCTCGCGGCGCGATTATCCATAATTTTTCGGGGAATTTGAAATGGGCGGAAAAGTTTGTGGCGCTTGGCTGTTTGATCAGTTTTTCAGGCGTTGTCACATTTAAAAAAGCGCTTGACGAGCAAGAAGCCGCGCGTATTTTGCCGCTGGACAAGCTCTTAGTAGAGACAGATGCGCCGTATTTGACGCCAGTGCCGTTTCGCGGAAAAGAAAATACACCAGCCTATACGCGCTATGTCGTCGAGAAGCTTGCTCTACTGCGCGGGATTTCGGCAGAAGAGGTCGCCAAGGTGACGACGGATACTGCGCGAAAAATTTTTAACATCTGAAAGAGGTCATTTTGAGTGAGTTACAAAAAATTTCTAAGGTGCTTGTAGTGGAAGGGCGCGATGATACGGCAAATTTGAAGCGTTTTTTTGACTGTGAAACGTATGAAACGGGCGGCTCCGCGATCAATCAAACGGACCTCGCGCGGCTCGCGCGACTTCATGAAACGCACGGCATTGTCGTATTTACGGATCCAGATTTTCAGGGCGAGCGCATTCGGAAAATTATCATGGCGGCAATTCCCACGTGTCAGCACGCGTTTTTACGCCGCTCAGAAGCCGCACCAACAGGAAAAGGTTCGCTTGGCATTGAACACGCCAATTCTGAGAGTTTACAGACAGCGCTCGCGGCGTTTTTGAGCACTGACGAAATGCCTGTTTCCAAAAGCGATTTAACGGCGCATGATTTAATGACATTTGGCCTGACAATGGGCTCTGACAGCCGAAAACGTCGCGAATTTCTGGGCGAATCGTTGCGCATCGGTTATGTCAACGGCAAACAATTGCTCAAACGCTTACAACTTTTCTCTGTCAGCGCGAAAGACGTCGCGCGCGTCATGCAAGAGTACGAAAAAACCCGTCAGCTCTGACGGGTTTTATAATGCAATTCGACAAATTGGCCGTAAGTTTTTGTGCCAATCAGTTGGAGATTTTTTTGATAATTGCCTGCTGGAAACAACGGTTTTCCGCGTCCTAAAAGGACGGGCGCGAGCGTTACTTGAAAGTCGTCAACGAGTCCCGCTTCCAAAAAAAGCCGGATAATTTCGCCGCCGCCAACCAGCCAAATCGTTTCTGTTAGCTGCTCCAGAGGTTCTAAATCTGTGATAAACGTGACATTCTCATCCGGTTCGCGCACCGCGCGCGTCAGAACAAACGTTTTCTTGTCCGCATAGGGCCAAGCCTCAGGCTGCTCGCGCATCAGCCAATCGTAGGTTTTTTTGCCCATGACAAGCGTGTCAATCGTCGCGATGAAGTCGCCGTAACCATTGTCCCCGTCGCCCGAAACCTCAAAAAGCCAGTCCAGCCGGTCGTCAGCCGTCGCGATGTAGCCGTCGAGCGTCGCCGCAATAAAAAGTTTAATCATGCGCAAGCCCTTCCAAAATCAAAGCATTAAGCTCTTTTTCCGAAAAATGATACGCCGTGTTGCAAAACTGACAAACGACTTCAGCACCGTGATTCTCCTCAATCATCGCTGTGATTTCAGCGGTTGGCAAACTCGCAATACCAGCCGAAAAACGCGCCTTCGAACAATCACAGTGCCAGCTGACAGCGTCCTCAGACAAAGATTTATAGACCATATCACCGTAAATCTGCGCTGTCAGCTGCTGAAGATTGCCGTCAAAACGAAGCGTTTCAAGCCCTTTTTCCATCTGGGCAATTTCGTCAGTCGTCGCGTCGGGCATTGCCTGCAACATAAAGCCCTGAGCTGACAGAACCTGCCCAAACGTGTCAGAATCAGGCCTAGCGTCCTCATGGACTGACAGCCCAACTGACGACGGCGTTTGCTCGCTGCTCAAAAAATACCATGCAAGATCCGCACCAATTTCGCCCGAAACAAGATCCACTTGCCCGCTGTACGGCTGCCGAAGCCCGAAATCTTTGATGACAACAAGGCTGCCGTTGCCAATGAGCGGCGCAACAAGCACCTCATTTGTTGATGCACGCCTGTAATCAAGCTGCGGATTCTTGACATAGCCTCGCGCGCTCAACGTTGCGCTGTCAGCCACCGCAAGTAGCGGCCCCATCTGACCGTCTCCCAAAACTTTGACGGTGATTTTTGTCGTACCTTTTTCATTTGCCGCGAGAATCAACGCCGCAAGCAACGTCCGCCCCAAGGCCACCGTCGATGACGGCAATGTCCCGTGCAACGCCTGCGCCGTGCGCACCACTTCCGTCGCTTCCACCACAAACGCCCGAAAATGCCCATTTAAAGAAATCGATTTGATAAGTTTGTCCATAAAGCTATTATAACAAAAGTGAGCCGACTGTTTTAAAACGTAGAGATTTTAAGGTTGGCTCCCTAAAAACAAAGAGGAGCCAAGAGATTCGGACCTAGGTCGGTTCCAAATTATCCAATCTCCTAGTTTTAGGCGGCTGATCTGGAGCACACCAAAAGCGGTTCGGTTGATTTTTGGGCGTTTTTAGGTTATGATAGATAAAAGAATTCATGGAGGGACTATGGCTTTTACGCATACACGCAGGCGTTACGCGAGCTTGGGGACAGTCGCCGTGCTGCCTGGCAGCATTATTGATTTGTTTTGGTATATTATTGATACGCATCTGAAAGACACGATTGAGTTGCGCGAAGTCTTGAATTTTGAGATGCTCGATAACCACGGGAAATTGGCCGTCAAATTTTCACAATCAGGCAATCGGCTCGATGACCAATTTGAGATGGTGATTGATACGGGCTTTCCGTTTGAGGAGAGCTGGCCGCGGCTTTTTCACGCGTATGACGACCTCGGGCGCGAAACCATCATGACGACGAATGAGCTCGATGCCTAAAATTTTTAAAAAATCCGACTGCGATTGCGTTCGGATTTTAATTTATTTTTCTGTCAGCTGAAGAATGAGCTCTGAGAGCTTCATGCCGTTGCTTCCCTTGACTAACAGCTGATCGTCAGGCGCCAAATCAGCGACAACGGCTTTCGTCAGCTGCTCCAAGGTTTCAAAGTGCTGCACGTGTGGCAATCTTGCGGCCAGTTGCGCCATCAACGGGCCGTAGAGATAAATCCCGTCAAGAGCCGTGATGCTATCAGCCACAGCCGCGTGTAGCTCAGGCGCCGTAACGCCGAGCTCGAGCATGTCAGCAAGCACCGCCATTTTCCGGCCATTTTTGTTTCGTGGAATCGCTTGAAACGTTTCCAAAATCAGCCGCATGGCTGTCGGATTTGCATTGTACACGTCGCTGAGAATATCCGCGCCGTTTGCGGCTTTGAGCCATTCGGTGCGATTTTTTGTCAGCGATACGTGCGCGAGCGCATGTTTGATTTGGCTGTCTGGCACGCCATAGCGCATGCCCACATACGCTGCGAGCATGGCGTTTGTGGCATTGTATTTGCCGGGAACAGGAACCGTCAGGGTTGCGTCTAGGAAAGAGACCTCAAAACTCAGGCGGTCTTTGTGCTCAATAAGCTTGGTAATGTGCAGCTCCGCGCCGTCACCAAACCGCGTGATTTCCAGATTTTCAGGAATAAAGCGCTCAATAAGTGGATCCGCAGGCGCGACAAGCTCGCCGTGCAAGCCTTTCGTGATGCCCATTTTTCCTTTTGCAATCGCCTCGCGCGAGCCCATAAATTCAAGATGTGCCTCACCAATCAGCGTAATGACTGCAAAATCAGGCTCTGCGAGCGCTGACAAAAAATCAATATCGCCCGGATGATCCATGCCCATCTCAAGCACCAGCTTTTCCGTCGCGCGAGGCATGTGTAAAATCGTGTACGGCAGGCCGATTTCGTTGTTGTGATTGCCCTGTGTCTTGTAAGTCACAAATTTTTCAGAAAGGACAGCCGCAATCATGTCTTTGGTCGTCGTTTTGCCGTTCGAGCCCGTAACCGCAATAACCGTAGGACGCGCATGATCAAGCACATAACGCGCGAGCGCTTGAAACGCGCTAAGCGCATTTGTCACCAAAATATGCGGCGCATCAATCGCACGCTCTGAAAATGTGGCAACCGCGCCCGAAAGAAACGCTGTCGCAATAAAATCATGCCCGTCACGCGCGCCTTTGAGCGGCACAAATAAGCTGCCAGGCGTGACAAGGCGGCTGTCAAACTCGACAGAACGAACCATTTCAGCGCCTGTAAGCAGCGACAGTTTGCCATCTGCGATTTCGGCAATTTTTTGAGTAGAAAGTTTCATCATTTTTAAGTTAATTTGCCAAATGGCGCTCGCGCTCAGCGAATCGAGCTTTGCCAAGCTCAACAAATCGCGTGATTTGCTCGCGCACCGTGAGACCGCGATTTTCCCAGAGCAGCGGATACATCGAAAACGCCGTAAAGCCAGGAATCGCGTTGATTTCGTTCAGGTAAATCGCGCCCGTCGCGCGCTCAATGAAGAAATCGCAGCGCGAAAGACCTGTACCCGCAACCGCTTTGTACGCCTGTGCGGCATACGCGCGAATGGCGGCGGCGACGTCCTCAGGCAGATGTGCTGGCACGTCAATCGTCAGCGCGTCATTTTTGTATTTTTCATCGTAATCATAAAAGTTGCCCGAATTTGCGACCTCGCCAGGCCCCGCAATCTCTACAGCATCGCCATTTCCAAGCGCGCCCGTCTCGACTTCACGCGGATTGATGAGTCCTTCTTCGACAACGATACGGCTATCAAATTTCGCGGCTTCTGTCAGCGCTGACAGAAGTTCTTGCGCCGTGTTGACTTTTGAAATACCCACGGAACTGCCCATATTTGCAGGTTTCACGAAAACAGGATACGTCAGTTTTTCGTTAATTTCAGCTATTTTTTCGTCCGAAATCACACCGTCCGTAATCCCAACATACGGCACTTGTGGAATCCCAATCTGTGCAAAAATTTCCTTGCTGACGAGCTTGTCCATCGTCGCGGCCGCTGAAAGAATGCCAGGCCCCGCGTACGGCATTTTGAGAATTTCCAAAAAACCCTGAATCGATCCGTCCTCGCCTTGCGGGCCGTGCAACACAGGAAAGACAACATCGCCGAGTTCTGTCAGCAACGCGGGGCTGATTTTACGATTTGCAAGCGCTGACGCATTGTCAAGTAGCGGCGCGTCAGGCACCGCGTCAAAGAGCTCGCCTCTGTAAAAGTCGCCGTCAGATGCAATGAACACCGTTTGCACGCTAAAGCGCGCGTAATCCACGGACTTCACGACATTTGTTGCCGACATGACCGAAACCTCGCGCTCCGCCGAGCGCCCGCCATACAATACAATTAATTTTTCTTTTGCCATTTTCTACTTTCTAAATCTCTTGTCGATTCTCAACCGCTTTTGACAAGGTCACTTCGTCCGCATATTCAATGTCCGCGCCCACCGCAAGCCCACGCGCAAGCCTGGTGACTTTGATTCCCGCGGGTTTAATCAGCCGCGAAAGATACATCGCCGTCGCTTCACCGTCCGCCGTCGCGTTCGTCGCGATAATCACTTCTTCAACCGCCGAATCCATAAGTCTTTCAATCAGCGATTTCATATTGATGTCATCAGGCCCACGGCCTTCCATCGGCGAAATCGTGCCGTGCAGCACGTGATAAAGCCCGCGATACTCACGAATCCGCTCGAGCGCCGTCACGTCTTTTGCATCTTCTACCACCAAAATCGTCGTCTGATCGCGACTTTCGTCTCTACAAATCTCGCATTTTTCCTGATCCGTCAAATTTCCGCACGTCACGCAAAATTTCAGCTCGCGCTTCGCCGTGAGCAAATTCGCCGCAAAATCATTGACCGTCTGATCGTCCATGCCAATCGCAAAAAAGGCCAGACGCGTCGCCGTCTTCTGACCAATTCCTGGAAGCTTCATAAAGCTCTCAATCAATTTTGCAATCGGAGTGGGATACATACTTTCTTTCTAACTATTTAAAATGATACATTTGATTGTACAGATTGACAATGTCAACGACAATTTGCTGATTCGCATGCGTCGTGTTTGTGCCCTGAATCGTGGTCGTCGGAACCATGACACCGACTGAAATCTGGGGATTTCCTGACGGTGCAAACGCAATAGCATTATTAACCGTTGTCGGGATTTGCTTACCGCCCGAATACGCGTAAGTCTGCGACGTTCCTGTTTTTGCCGAAATCGACACCGAGCTGTTTGCCATCGTCGTGCCCGTCGCCATACCGCCCGTGCCGTGCACCACATTGTACATGCCTTGCTTCAAATAACCCATATTTTCCGAAGAAATGTCAACTTTGCCCGCAGGATCAGCGCTGACAGGCTTGATTTCATTGCCCAAGCCGCCCGTTGCGCTCGTGTCGTAAATGCCAGAAACCACGTGCGGGGTCGGGCGAGTTCCGCCATTTGCCATCGTCGCCGCGTACGTCGCAAGCTGCAGCGGCGTGTAATTGTCAAACTGGCCAAACGACTCAAACAAAAGATTTGGAATATCCGCATTGTCACCCGACGTTGCGGGAATCAGCCCGCTGATTTCGCCTGGAATATCAAGGCCTGTCGCAACGCCAAGCCCGTATTGTCCATACGCTTTGCGAAGCGCATTGTACACTTGCACGCGCTTATCAGTCGGCACAATCATATTTGTCTGGTAAGGCGCGCCGAGCATTTTGAGCGCGAGCTGCACTTGATACGTGTTGGACGAAAATTCGAGCGCTTGCTCAACTGTGATTGGCATCGGCGACGCATCTTGCCACCAGTCCAGAATCGGCGCGGAGCCGCGCAGCTGAATCGCTTGCGCATCTTGCGTCGCATTGCCCGTGATAACGCCTGTTTGCCAGCCCGCCGTGATGGTGCCCATTTTCACAACAGAGCCTGGCGTGTACGCATTTTGGAAAGTGGCGGCAGCGTTTGCCTGAACTTTTCCTGTCGCTGGATCGCGCACAAGGCCATTCATTGCAAGAATGGCGCCCGTCTTATTGTTCATGACAACCGCATACGCGCCTTGGCTAAATTGCCCGTAACCTTGTGTCATCAGCGTGTCAAAATTCTTCTGCAAAATCTGCTGCACACCGTTTTCAAACGCGGAGTCGATCGTGAGTTTGAGATTATTGCCGGAAGCACCTTTTTGAAGCGTCACTTCCTTTTGAATATCGCCCTTGCTGTCCACCTGAATCTGCGTCTCAGAATGTGTGCCCTGAAGCGTGCTTTCATAGCCTTTTTCAAGAAAACTCGTCCCCACGCGGTCATTTCGCAAATAACCTTTCGCAAGCAGGCTGTCAGCCTCTTCGGCGGGAAGCCCTGCTTTGGAGGTCGAAATCGTACCAATCAGCGGCGTGAGCAAGCTCGTCGTATTGAGCGTATGATCCCAAGCCGTGCCAATGCTGATGCCTGGCAATTTGGACTCTTGCTGCGCGATTTGCGCCTGCTGCTCAGCCGTGAGAGCGCCCGTAACAATACTTGATGTCGAATAGAGCTGCGTCGCATTCATTTGCTTGAATAATTGCGCCTCAAGAAGTTCGTCAGCGCTCATTTTAGAAATGTCAGAATCCTTGACATAACTGACTTCAAGTTCATAAGTCGCGCTGCCTGTCAGCTTGCGCCCAGATTTATCATAAAACTTCGCTGACGGAATGCGCGCAACAACAGCCGCAAGTTTTGTCAGGTCTGACAGATAAAAATCTTTCTTGTCGCGCGTTGTCAGCTGTGACGCGTCGATAAACTGACGCAAAATCGGCATCAAAACGCCTGCATTGGCGCGCATTTGCGCAGCCGTGATTTTTTCGGTATGCGTAAAACTGACCGCGGGCATTTGCGACGTCGTTGCAAGTGGCAGCCCTTTTGCATCAAAAATTTGCCCCCGCGGGCTCGCCTGCTTGACCGTCACCGTAAGCCCTGATTCCTCAAGCTTCGTCGCGTAATATTTTTTGTCCATGACCTGCATGAAATAAAGTTTGCCCAAAAGCACCAAAAAAAGTGCGAAAACCACGGCAAATAAAACCGTCAGACGCCGCCCAATAATTTTTTCAGGTGCCGCCTGCGGCTTCTTTTCCTTGCTTTTTTTGGATTTTTCAGAACGTGGCATATTTCCTAATTATACCAAAAAATCCGCTTTTCAGCGGACTTTTACAAATCATTTTTCTTCAAGATAATATTTTTTTGTCACGTTCAGCTTGTCGTCAAATTCGTACACAAGCGGCGGGAAGTTTGGAATCTCAACGCCCATAATATCGTCGTCTGACAGCTTTTCAATGTGCTTCACAAGCGCGCGAATTGAATTGCCGTGCGCACCAACAAAGGCATTTTTGCCATCTTTCAAAGCTGGCGCAATCTGATCTTCCCAGAATGGCAATGCGCGTTCAAGCGTCAATTTCAGATTTTCAGCATCTGGAATCATGCTGTCTTCCAAATCTGCGTAACGACGGTCTGCATGCGCAGAATGCGGATCATTTACGTCCATCAGCGGCGGCAATGTGTCATACGAACGACGCCAAATGTGCACCTGCTCATCACCAAATTTCGCCGCGCTGTCAGCCTTGTTAAGCCCTGTCAGCCCACCATAATGACGCTCATTCAAACGCCAAGACTTCACCGTCGGCACCCAAAGCTGATCACTGTATTCAAGCACGTAATTGGTCGTCTTGATAGCACGTGTCAACACGCTTGTGTAAGCAATATCAAACTCAATTCCCGCTTCTTTTACGAGTTTACCCGCATCAATTGCCTGCTGCTTGCCCTTTTCAGACAAATCAACATCTGCCCAACCTGTAAACTGATTGGCAAGATTCCATTCAGACTCCCCGTGACGCGCAAAAACTAATTTCACCATTGAAATTCTCCATTTCTTTCTATTGCGTTAATTTTACCAAAAATTAGACATTTTTGCAGCGAACAAATTGAATCAAAAAAATAAGAGTGATTTTCCCGTTACAAATCCACTTTTTTTACGCATATTAAGGTATGGGAAAAAATTTCCCTCTGTCAAAATTCAGTGGTGATATCACTCCACACACGATTTTATAATCAAATGGGAGGAGGTTCACAGATGAATGGCACTCTCGGAAAGGTGATGCAGGTGACATTAGTGCTGCTGGTGATTGAATCGATTCAACTCGTTGTTGAAATCGTCTCAATCCTTGTGGAACTAAAAAAGCTTAATCGTAAAGATTAAGCTAACCCACATCACCAGAGATTTTTGACAGGGACGAGCCGGCTAGCTCGTCTTTTTCCTTTTCTCTTTGATAGGGCTAGTATAACACTTTATCAGACAAATTACAATCTCAAGCCGTCTATCAAAAATTACACGTCATACGCTTTCTCGGCTTCTGTCCGAATTTCGCTTTTCAGCGAACCGAATGGTCTTTTATTTTCCAGACCAGATTTTGTCTGGGCTGTTTTATATGGGCGACTTTTAATAGACTCAAAATGCGCGTGTGTCATCACTTCCCCTTTACAAAGCCTTTACAATTTTCGACCGCGCGTTACCAAACGAATCGCAAGATTTCCTAAAAGCTGCGTGACAAAGACGATGACAAGTGTAAATATCAGCGACAAAAGCGTCACGTCGGTCGCACCGCGCTGATAGCCTTGCTGCACGGCCATATTTCCCAGACCACCACCGCCGACAATGCCCGCCATTGCCGTCAGTCCAATCAGGTTAATGACCGTAAAATTCCCCGCACGCAAAAGCGACACCAAGCCTTCTTTGAGATAGACGCGAAAAATAATGTCGAGATTGCTTGTGCCCATGGCTTCGGCGGCTTCGATGACGCCCGGACTGACTTCTAGGAGAACATTTTGAACCTGACGAGCGAAAAATGGAATCGTGCCAATGACAATCGGGACCGTAACTGCAGTCGTGCCAATCGATGTGCCGACCAAAAGCCGCGTAAACGGCATGATAACTGCAAGCAAGATGATGAACGGAATGGAGCGGCCAATGTCAACAATCTTGTCCAAAAGAACATAGACGATTTTGTTCGGCGTGAGCCCTTCGTCTCCCGTGAGCAGCAGCGCAATGCCAATAAGAATGCCAACAATGCCCGCGATAATCGCCGCAATGACTGTCATTTCAAGCGTTTCAAGCGTCGCCGTCCAAAAATCCGGCCATTGCTGCGCCGCGTTTGGAAATGTGTGATTGATCCAATCAAGCATGTGAGAGCCCCTTTCTGTCAGCTGTCAGCTGCGGACGCGTGAGTTTGCGCAAGCTGACAGCCTGTTCGGCGAGATAATTTGACACGTCAGCTGTCGGAATTTTTTTGTCAAAGCTGACAATCAAAACGCCCAGCATAACGCCCTGTATGTATTCTGTATTGCCGTAAATAATGCTCGCTGTCAGTCCGAAATGCTCGTAAAGCTCAATGATAATCGGCGCTGACGTCGATTCGCCATTGAACGACAATTCATACAAATCGCCTGTATTATTTGCGAGAACCGCCGCCTCGGCCTGCTCAATGTGCGTCGCCGTGCGAATAAAATCCTGCGTGAGCGTTTCTTTCGGATTACTGAAAATTTCAACTGTCGAGCCGCGCTCAATCACGCGCCCGTCCTGCATCACAGCGACTTTGTTGCAAATTTCTTTGACGACTTGCATTTCGTGCGTGATAAGCACAATCGTGATGCCGAGTTTTTGATTCAGCTCTTTGAGAAGTGCGAGCACATCAAGCGTCGTTTTCGGGTCAAGCGCCGAGGTCGCTTCGTCGCACAAAAGGACCTTGGGCTCATTTGCAAGCGCGCGGGCAATGGCGACACGTTGCTTTTGGCCGCCGGATAATTGCGCAGGATACGCATCTTTTTTGTCCAAAATGCCGACTAACGTAAGCAATTCGTCTACTTTTTTACGCTTTTCGTCAGCTGTCAGCCCTGACAGAGGAAACGCGACATTATCCGCGATTGTCCGCGATTCCATCAGATTAAAATGTTGAAAAATCATGCCAATTTTCTTGCGCTCTGCGCGCAATGCGTGAGCTGACAGCTCTGTTAGCACTTTTCCGTCAACGCGCACGCTGCCAGCCGTTGGACGCTGCAACAAATTAATCACGCGCACGAGCGTTGATTTGCCCGCACCAGAATAACCGACGATGCCGTAAATATCGCCCGCGTCAACTGTCAGCGAGACGTTGTCAACTGCCACAATTTGGCGTTTTTTGGACGCAAATCGCACCGAAAGCTCATTTAATTCAATCATTTAACTAGCAATTCCTCTCTTATTTTTTCGCGCCGTCCCACGCAGGCAAATCACCTGTTTTCTCAATCGCTTTTGCAACTTCGTCCGTCTGATACGCCGTGATAATCTTCTTCAAATCGGCATTATCCTTGTTTTTGCTGCTGACAACGATGACATTTTTGTAAATCGTGCTGACTTTTGATAAATGATCCGTGTCAATGTAAATCGCAGATTTTTCAGGCGTCGTGTGCAGCTGATCCGTCACATAATTCGTGTTAATCGTTGCGGCAGCGAGATCTGGCAACGCTGCGGCGAGCTGATCGGCTTGAATCGGCTTAATCGTGATTTTCTTGTTGTAGCTTGCGATGTCCGTGAGCTGCGGCGAGTCGGGCGCATTCGTCTTCAAGCGAATCACGCCAATGGCATCGAGCAATTGCAGTGCGCGTCCTTCATTTGTCGGGTCATTTGGTACGCCGACTGTGTCGCCGTCTTTTAAGTTCTTATAATCTTTGATTTTATCTGAATACAAACCAAACGGCGAAATAAGCGTGTAGCCGACCTCAACCAGCGAGCCCTTATTTTCCTTGTTCCAATTATTCAAAAACGCGATATGCTGAAAGCTGTTCAGATCGAGCGAGCCGTCTTGTGTCGCCGGATTTTCCTGCGTGTAATCGCTAAATTGCTTCACTTTCAGCGTGATACCCTCTTTTTTGACAGCTGGCGCAACCAAATTCTCAAAAATGTCTTTTTGCGACGCGGACGCAACGCCAACCGTGTAGGTGTGGCTGCTCGCACCCGACTTTGAGCCGCACGCTGCAAGCGTTCCCGCCGCCACAAGCGCAAGCGCGCCCAGTCCAAGTGCTTTTAAAATAGATTTTTTCTGCATGATCATTTCTCCTTTTGATTTGATTTATCCATAAATACAAAAAACTGCCGTTTCTTCTCAGAAACGACAGCGCCGTGGTACCATTCTGCTTTGTCCTTTTGCTTTTGATGCTAACAAAAAAGACCTCACTAAGTGCTGACAAATCGTGCACAATTTGCCAAAACCCAGGTTTGATAACGGAAACCACTCCGAGAGCGCTCACGCGCCCAGTCACTTGCGAGAGAATGATCTCGCGCGAGCCATTTTCATCCATCTTACACGCACGGCTTCTCAATCAACGCCGCTCTCTGTGCCGTTCCAACAGACTACTTACTCAATGACAATCTTGTTATGAATAAATCTTAGAGTTATTGTAACCCAAATTTTTTTCATTGTCAAGCGAAAAGTTTTCAGAAAACTTCAAATTTGCATTTTCAAGTCATTTGCGCTACACTAGACTTGTTTCATCATCCATTTTGCTTTTGAAGACCCACCGAGCTTTGCGTTCATTCACTCGGCGTGCGCGCCGAGCGCTAAAGCGAGTTGGGCGAAAAGCAGACTGTTGCTGCTTTAGCAGCTTACAGGTCACTTTCTCCTTTAGGGGCAAAGCAGGGGGGATGAAACAGATCCACTAAGTAAAAATAAAATGGGTATCGCGAAAGCGGTTGAGAAATACCATCTGACCAGATCGGGTTCATACCTGCGTTGGGATTTATGTTGACTTGACTTTTTTCGCTCCCCAAAAGGAGTTTTTTATGTCTCGTTTTCCACTACGCGAATTGACCGAAATCGCGCTCATGACCGCACTCGCTACCGTTTTTGACCACCTCAAATTATTTGATATGCCACAAGGCGGCAGCGTCACGCTCGTCATGCTGCCCATTATTTTTATTGGGCTCAGGCGTGGTCTGCGTGCAGGACTTTTGACAGGGCTATTTGTCGGTCTGATTCAGCTGATTTTTGGCGGCTTTTTCCTCAATCCGCTGCAAGTGCTACTTGATTACATTTTGGCGATGCTGTCAGTCGGCGTTGCAGGCTTTTGGCGCGGCAAATCAACTCTGTCAGCGCTGACAGTTGCCGTTTTCGCAGCTTCTGCGCTGCGTTTGCTGTCAAATTTTCTGTCAGGCGTGATTTATTATGGCAGCTACGCGCCAAAAGGCACACCTGTCTGGCTTTATTCGCTGATTTACAATGCCAGCTACATTGTACCGGCAGGCATTCTGTCAGCTGTCGTGCTCGTGATTTTGTCAGCTGTCAGCCCGCGCTTATTTCACATAAATCATATCTGAAATCGGGCGCTCTTTGCCCGTCCTTACCACTTCGTAGTCGTGATTGAGAATTTTTCCTTTAAAAATCATCTCCGAGCTGCCCCCGCCATCAAGATTGTAGGCTATAGTCGCATGATACGTTTTGAAAATATCTGCCAACTGCGCAAATGTCAAGCCTTTGTCAGCTTGCGTGCGGCCGTCAGCCACAACAAAAAGATAATGATTTTTGCCCAGCTGACCGATTGCCGTACGCGGATTTCTATCTGTCGTTTGCGCGCCGCTCATTTTTCCTTCAATCGCGATTTCAGAATTTTCGACAAGCGTTGGGCCAAAACTCCAAACGTTGAGCGCGCCCGCAGCTTGCAAATCCTGCGCGGACGCGCTGCTTTGATTGACCACACTCAAATCGCCCGCTTTGTCCATCACGAGCGCTTTTGTCTCAGTATTTGGCGTCGCGCGGTACATCACGCCATTTCTAAACACAAAACCATCGTCTCTATACGCATAATAATCCCCGTTAATCGCAAAAATGGCGCCCGCTGACTTTACCATTTCTGACAGCGGCTGCTTCCTGTTTTTGCCAAACGTTCCCATGCCAAATGCCGTTTTCAAGCCGCTTGGCTCTGAAACCGTCACATCTGCCAGCCAAATCGTGCTCGCATCAAGCCGCTCCGTCGCAATGTCAATCGACACAGACGAATCTTTGTAACTTCCGACTGTTGCAAGCCCTTTGAAAATTGAAGCATTTGTTCCCGCCGAACTTGAGCTTACGCTCGTATTTTTTGCTTGTGTCGCGCGGCAAGCTGAAAATGCCCCCAATACAAAGAGTGACATCATCAAAGCGCATGCGATTCTTCTACTTTTTCCAACAAACAAAATAAACCTCATTAATTTTTGATAGCAGTGATCGGATTTGCCAAATTAAGCTTCAACGCTTGCACCTGCTTTTCTGTCAACCCAAGCCCTTTTGTGAAATATCCGTCAATGCTACCCCAATGCTTTTTTATCGTCGTCATAGATGCAAGAACGGCTGCATTAAATTTCTCATGATTGGGCGTCGTGTCATAATCCGCAAGAATCTGCTCTTTTGTAGCGCCGGTCAGCCATTCAAGCGCAAAGAAAAAGAAACCTGTGCGCGAGGCACCCGACGTACAATGCACCAAAAACTGCGCACCACGCGGCGCATCCGCGATTTGCGAATAAGCATCTTTCAAATGCGCAAAATTTCCTGCCTTATTTGTGATCATAACCGCTTCCCAATTTGCTGGCTCGCCTGGGTCAACCAGCGAATCAAACGCCACTTTCACGCCAAAATCAGGGTCAGTAAACTCAGCTGTATTGGCGTTTATTTTGATGTCCACACTTCCTGGCATGTAAATATATTTTTTGAGCGCAGCCGCCATCGTCGCTGTATTTTCAGGTTGTCCCGAGCGATAAATGACACCATCTCTGATGCCGCTTGGCGTCGCACTATTTGCCACCTCAAAACTCACCATCCGAAAATTAGGCACACCAGGCAATTTTTTGTCCTCATTTTCCGCCGCTTCCGTGCTCGCTGCTTGCGTGTTCACAGAAAAACTGGCATTTTTCATCGTCCCAAAATAACCCGCACCTAAAAGCCCAAAACTGACAAGCGCTGCAAGCGCGCTGACAACCATTTTTTTCTTTGCTACCATACTTATTGTGCCGTAAGCGTTGTAATCACTGTTCCGTCAGCGTTCTTATAAACCGCTTTTTCTTGCGGATTAACTACGCCTTTAAGTTCCATGCGCGTGAGATCTGACACCACCGACGTTTGAAATAGTCCTTCGTTGGCATCAATCTTTGCCTTGGCAGCCGCTGCATCCACCTGATTTGTATACGTGTACGTGAAAACCAGCGTATTGTCACCCTCGCTCGAAGCTTCAATATTGCTGTAAGTGTCCGAATATTTTGCTTTCATTGACGGCAGTTGAAGCCGTGCCGATTGCAAAATCTGACTCAACGCTTCTGCACTTGTCAGCGTCGAATCGGACGCGCTGTCGCTACTACTACTTGACGAATCCCCCAATTCCCCCGAATAAAGGCCTGAGTCATCCGACGAGCTCGCATACGCTGAGCTTGAGCTTGTTCCCCAAGATGATGTCGTACTTGATTTCCCCCAACTCGCCATCGCAAACACAAAGAAAAGCGTAAAAAGCAGCGTGACAAGCGTCGCGACCGCCGAAATGATGAAGCCTGTAAGCGACAGAACTTTTTTCCTATGCGCATTTTTGATAAACCCAATGCTGCCAAGCACAAGCCCCACAACAGCCAAAAGCAACCCGAAAAACGGCGCAAAAAACAGAAGCAGCCCCAGCCCACCAAACACAATCGCCAAAATACCAAGCACACTTGCCCGCTCTGGCTGCTTGTCAGCGCTGACAGATGCCGTCACTGAACTTGTCATGTCAGCCGCCGTTTTGTCAGCGCTGACAGAAACAGGCTTCGCATCCTCTGTCAATTCTGCCGCGTCATCAGCCGCCGAATTCGCCGCCCATTTATAATCCAACTCAGATTCGCTGACAGACGCCATTTCTTCAGATGAAAAATCACTCATGATACTCTCCTCATTAACTTTTGATACTCTATTATAACACAGCTTTTACAACTTGCCCCACATATGCAAAAGCTAAAAACGCACGAATCAATCCAACCCCAAAATCTTGCGCCACGCCGCTTCGCTTGTCAAGTCGTTTATATGAGCCTCAAAGAACTGACGCAATTTTCTATAACGAAACACAAGACGAACGGCATCGCCAATCAAAATAAATGAATATTTCAATAATCTCAGACGGCTAAATTTTGCCACATATCCCGTGGCATTCTCCCCCGCAATCGTTCCATAAAATACATTCTGATAGCCGACAATTCTTTCTGTATCAACTGTGTAACGATTCTCTGAAACAAATAATGCTTTTTTCTTCGCTAAAAAGAGAGCCTTAAAATAAGATTTAATAAGCACCGCTCGGGTTTCTTCCAAAGAAATCTCAAATTTATTTTCAGCCTCTTCGCGCTTACTATAAGACGATAAATCTGTTTCACGAGGCAAATTTATCACAGCCAGCTCATTCAACTGTGAAAACATAGCCGATAAATTTGCATGTTCAATCATCCACTCAGCCGATAAATTCAGAAAGTCTTGAAAGGCCTTGCGCCCAATATTTACATAGCCCATCCGCATCGCTAGTAGCATACTAAGATTGACGCCCAAATGAAATTGAAGAACACTCCAGAGACTTCGGTTCATCAAGAAATCAACAATCATCTTATTGCGCGAATTGACATATGAAACCATGGGTGACATCTTGGTATCAAAATCCTCTGCATAACAAGCAATACCATTTGTCAATAGAATATTGAAATCATTCAGAAAACCAAACGAAACATCATCACCGCGCACAAAAAACGGAAGTGTCATTTTTTGTGCGAAAGCAATAGGAAAAGCAAAAAACCACCACCCCGCATAATCAATTCTCTCTTCTTTTGTCTCTTCAAACAAGATTTCTTTGGCATTTATCGGCGAAACATCTCGATAATTTGCCATCCAAACGAATTTCTTATCAAAATACGCACCACGTTCAATGAGTTTGTCTGGCTCAGATTCGTAAAAAAGGGACGCTCCTACGCTTGTATTTCCTTTCTCAGCAAAACTCAAAATTTGATAAGTACGCTTCACACTTTCAATCTCAAGACTCGCATCATCGTCCATAAACAACACATGCGTCACATCAGTCTCATTTTTATAATGAAGCAAGCCTCGCATAAAGCCGCCAGAGCCGCCCGTGTTCTCGTTGGGAATAATTTTAACCCCCAGCGACTCCTCAGACGTAATATTTTTTGAATTATCAACAACCACAAGATCAATCTTCTCTTGCCATTCAGGATTGTCCAAAAGTGCTTCCTTAATTCGTTTAATTGCTGGAATGACATAGGCTTTACGATCAAAGTGCGTAATCGAAATCCCAAGTTTAACCTTCCTTCTCTTTGATTGATTTGTTATCCAGCTCATCCCTGTTATCGTTGAGTGAACAGCCGAGCTGGTGATTTTTGGGTAGAGAAGGACATTATCTAAGCCCTCAAAAGAGACTCGAAAAATCGTTTGACACTCCTCAGTCAATGTCAACTCTCTTTTTTCAAGCACCGTTTCACAATCGTTTGAATCAAGCATGCAGAGCTCAACATTGATTACGCCAGCACCTGAAATTAATAATTCAACAGATGAAATCCCAACTTTCTTTTTCCAAAATGCAGCAGATAAAGCATTATAGTAAGTATCAAATTTAACCTGCGCATCTTGGCTTAGTAAAAGCTCATTGTTCTGCTCCTTTATTCCTTCCTCAAAACGAAAAAACATCTCCTTAGATGCCAATGTCTTCTCACTTGGAAAAATAAAATTCTGAATGACTTCCACTTAATTTCTCTTTCTCAGCTTTCCATGATAATGCTGCCTTATTTGTTTATAACTGAGTGCTGGTTCTTTGACTCCTATAATGCGGTTGGCACCCACAACATGCACATCATCAGGTATATCTTTTGTCACCACAGCATTTGCGCCAATTTCCACCCGGTTCCCCACGTTAATATCTCCAAGAACGCGCGCACCAACACCCAAAAAAACAGCATCACCAAGCGTTGGAATCTGAAAATCACCCGTTGCACCAATTGTCGTTTGATTCATAAACAAACAATTTTTCCCTACAATTGCCCATTCATTGATTGTAATTCCGGAACCATGATAAATTTTGAAACCCCAATCAATTGTTGCCTCTTTCCAAATATAGCAGTTCAAAAATGTTTGACTCACAAATTTTCCTAAATACTCTGGGAACCAAAGTAAAATTTGCGCATACCATGGACACTTTCCATATACTCTGTAACTTCCAATTCGGTACGTTGAAGTGATTAATTTATCCAAAAAACCACCCGAGGATTGGCGCTCCATTTTCCATTTTTTCATAAACTCTAAAAAGCTAAGAGTTTCATAAAGCTTTTGATTCCTCAGAACGCGTGCTTCAGGAGTGCCGTTTTTGATTCCCACTATTCTTCCTCACGTTTTAAACAATCTCAAAAATTTTCTAAACGTTGTATGTCCATACGCACGTCCTATTAGTCTCAAAGCAAAACGATATAAAGTTTTACTCCGATAAAAGTTTTCCCTCACATGAAAAGTCTTCGCATAAAATCGATTACTCTCAAACACCTTACCAAACATATCGGCTGCAAGTTCTGAGCCGTCAAGGACACACTTCATTGCAACATAATCTCCCTCACTCAAAATTAGGCGAACTACCCAATCAAAAGCCTGTGGCTCATTATCCCTAATAAACAAGAGCTCATACTCGTTATAAAGAAATAATGACTCATCCCGAGGTGTTATTTTTTGCTTCGTTAAACTCTCATTATTCACACGATAATAATAACCAACTGTATCAACCAGCACAACTTGCTTTGCCCGATGAATCGTTTGAAGGGCAACAACCTGATCGTCGTGTAAATCAATCAATGGAAAACGAATCTGCCACTCATCATTAAAGAAAATATCGCGACTAAATAATTTTCCCCATGGATAGAAAATATCAAAATTGGGACGTGTCGCTCCTTTAATACGATGTAGATAATCTCCAGTCACTTTTTCCAGCTTATGAGTGAGCTCATGCGACAAATCAGATGATTTCTCTGAAAACTTGCACATCGCGTATATCTGCGTTTCCCCTTTTATTGAGGCATGCAGATTCTCAATAAGCGTTATACTCAAAACATCATCTGGATCCATGAACATGAGATATTCCCCATTCGCACGTTCCAGTCCATAATTTCGGGCAGAAGCACTGCCTCCATTTTCTTTATCAAATATCTTAATCCGTGAATCTTTTGCTGCAAATTTTGTCGCAATCTCATGCGAATTATCTGTCGAACCATCGTTTACTAAAATGATTTCTAAATTCTGATAAGTCTGATTTACAAGCGATGTGAGGCCCTCTTCAAGGTAAATCGAAACATTGAAAACAGGAACAATCACACTTACCAAATCATCATTCTTAGATAGTTTCATGATAACCCTTTTCAACATTGACACTCCAGATGTTTTCTTTATCTTCGCGTCCAGTTATGATATTATTTACAGCTTCAATCGCTGTCAACATACTATGATCTTGATTGTTATAACGATGCTGTCCATTACGCCCAATTAAATAGAGATTCTCAAAACGATTCACAAATCCCTTGACTTTGCTAAACTCATTGTAGGTTCCAAAATAAGCTGGATAAGCCTTCTTGATATGAATAACGGTTGTATCGATTACCTGAAGTGGATCAATAATATCTATTTGGGACAATTCACCAATTGCAAATTTTGTCATCTCTTCGTCAGAAAACCCCCATATCTCATCTTTTTCACTAACCACATATTCCATTCCTACCCACGTATTCTCTGGATTAGAAACCATATAAGGTGACCAATTATTAAAAATCTGAAGACGACATACAGAAACATCGGGTTCTTGAATATAAATCCAATTATCTGGAATAACTCCATTTTTTGTTGCTTGGCTCGTTGTATTTTTTATTAATAAATCTTTAGCCAATATACCAACTGTAATAAAATCTCGATAAGGCAAGCCCGCTGCAGTCCGCTCTACATCAGCAGGAACGCTCACTCCCACGAATGATTTCGTCAATTGATTGATCGGCATCGTTGAAAAGAAATAATCCGCTTTAATATGCTCTGCCTCCTCCGTCTTCGGATGCATAACATCAACGGCGATCACTCGGTCTCCTGAAATGTGAAGCTTTTGAACCTTAGAATTCATATGGATTTCGCCGCCCATTTCTTGCACCTTTTTGGCTACCGTTTCCCATAAATAACCTGGCCCCAACTTGGGATATAAAAAAGCCTCAATTAAACTTGTCTCAACACTTTTATCTAGGAGATTAACTTTCCCTTTAGGTTTAATCGCGTTGAGCAAAACGCTAGCAACAGATAGATTTTTTATCCGTTGAGCGCCCCAGCTAGAATCGATTTCCTCTGGTGTTACTCCCCATAGTTTTGTCGTATAATCTCTAAAAAATGTATTATAAAGCTCTCTTCCAAAGCGATTAACATAAAAACCTTCAAGATTCGCTTCATCTACCTTACGAAACCGCGCCCTCATATAAGAAGAACCAATCTTAACCATTTTCCAAAAACCAAGATTACGGATTGTGCGCCACGAAAGAGAGACAGGATAATCATAAAATTTCCGCCCATAATAAATACGCGATAGGCGGTTTCTCACAAGCATAACATTATCTGTTTTTTCTGGATCTACATCTTTCACTTCTATCGAATTTGGATACTTTGCCAAAAAAGTTTCTGACTCTGGGGTTTTCTCCACAGGAAGAATCTTATTCCACCACTCCATAATCTCATCCGATTTACTGAAAAAACGATGTCCTCCGATATCAATACGATTGCCCTTGTAATTTACCGTCTGAGAAATCCCGCCAATTGCATCCGTGGATTCAAAAACAATCGGCTTAATATCCGTCCTCTTGGCTAATTCGTAGGCGGCCGTCAGACCAGCAGGCCCCGCCCCAATAATAATTGCAATTTTTTGTTTAGTCATTTATTTTTTAGAATGTATCGTTAAGATATCCGTATAAGTATATCATATTTTTCTGATTATGCGGAGAATCTAATGAAATACAAACATATGGTTCGACAGTGATTCTCAAACGTTCTTTTTTGATTAGCCCTGAACAAAATCCTTTATAGAGGTCTATTACGCGCCTTTGGGAGTTATTAATGGTCAAGCTTCAATGCGCTTCTATGCTTCCTAATTTTCAAATACCGATTATTTTTTAAGTGGGATTGCCATTTAGGAACCGTAATGTTTTACGCCGTCTCGTTCCCATTGGAGCAAGTTTATTTAATAATTCTAAGTTTTTACCTGAAACTGCAATTTTTTCTTTTGCCGAAAGATTACTTCGGGCAATTCCCATAGAAACCCACGACAAAAGTTCTTCATAATAGCCCGATTCCCTAGCACATTCCCAAAACTCTGTAGAAAAATCTCCAACAGGTATTTCCCAAGGTTTTGGATGAGCCGCATAGTGAATAATTCGAGGATTTTTTCTTGAATCTTCATACGCTTTATAATCTTCGACACGAGAGTTCACGATTGCGTTCCTTACCCCTTCATTTGTGTAGGTATACACATTCCATGTAGGATCTAAAAAGAATATTTTTCCATTTAAAATAGCATTGAACATATCTTGATCATAAATCAAATATTCATGAGTCTTTATATGTTCCACTATACTTTTATAAGAGAACAAGTTGATATATTTATCAATATCAACTACCATTACTCCTGTATTTACATAATCATATGGATTTTCGAGCTTCATATAGTCTGTTGCATATTCTAGAACATTAGGAAGACCCGGTGAGCCATTTAAGAAGCCCATAAATACACAATCTTTCACAGCAGCGATAATTTTATCCTGAAGGTTTATTTCGTATAATTCGGCAAGATCTTTCATGACCAATAAATCAACATCAATGATTATTATTTTTTGAAAATTCTTTAAAATATGAGGAATAAGAGGCCTAAAATATACTTCCTTAGTATATATGCTATCTGTACTCTCCATTTCATCAATATCCAAGAAAGGACCTGGATTAATAAACGTTAAGTTAACATTATTCCGATTGCTAGCAATTGCGAGTATTTTTTTCCTATTATTATCTGATAGATTACTAGAAAAAATGATAAACTCATAATTCTTCTCATCTGAAATATTATGTAAGGCAGTTTGAAGAAATACGGAATATATGGGAGCATACGAATCACTAAAATTTGAGGCCACAGTTATTTGCTCTTCATGAAAAAATGGGCGCGGTTCTTCAAGAGAAGCATCGGATAAAATAAACGTTGTTCCCAATTCTTTTACTCTATAGTTTTTATGTAAGTTAATTTCCCTAAAATAAATATCATATAGCAATTCTGCTAAGTAGCCTAATGTTCGTTTTCCGTTTATTGAATAATTTGAAGTATCAAGTTTGCGATCTATTTTATCTAAAATCGGAAAAAGAAATTCACAATAATCGAAGAAAATATCTTTTTTAAGGATGAACATTTGATAACACCTTTTTTGTTTTCCTTTGAGAATTTTATTCAAAATAGCCAGATACTCAGGATGCTCTTCAGAAAGCACCTCTTTTAAGACTAAAAGATCTTCTTTAAATAAACCAGGAATATTAGAAAAATCTTCAAGTACAGTTGGATGATTTGTATATGAAAAATTACAGAGTTCAGGCAGTATAATATCAAAGTTTTCAAGACTTGATAACACAGTTGTGTCATCAAGGCCATATTTTCTTTGATAATTATTTGAAACAAATTTCACATCAATTTTTGAATATGCTTTTTCGTTTTTATTTTTTTTATGGTCATGATAAACATTTTCATTGAAAATAAAATGCCTGCGATAATGCATATAGCCTATATATGCTGGGGTTTCTAATAATTCATAATTTTTCCAGGCAAAATACAACGCAGTTAATTCATTATATTCACTATTCCGCTCAGAAATATTATCTCCTATATCATCACTAAGCATATTACGAAAGAATAGCTTTTCTTTTTCAGAATCCTTTGTCAAAAAGTCTTTTGTTAACTTTGTCCCATTTGCTCCAAGGTGGATAGGTTCAAAAATTTCGCTCTTTAATAACGGTGCAATCTTGTGATATCCTACCAAAATTTTAACTTTATCTGCCATAATTTTCACTCCATATCGAATAATAAATGTCTTTATTTTATTTTGGTTCAAGATATAAAAAAGCGCTAATAGTTTTGCAAATATACAGTGCTCTTTCCAAAACTTGATCCATATTATAATATTTGAAATCTGCTAAGCGACCACATAGGTACAAATTAGAGATTTTCTTTGATTTTTCTAGGTATTTTCTGTATATAAGTTGACTATTTTGTGTAAGAACAGGATAATAAGGTTCACTTTTATTGCCTATTTCATATTTTAAAGGATATTCAACCGCATAGCTTGTTCCCTTTACTTCCTGGACAGGAAGCTTTTTGTATTCTGTAATTCTTGTAAAGTCTTTTTCTTGAGGATAGGCTACAACTGGAGCTTCCTGCTTACTCTCTATGAGTTCATGTTTCCATTCAAATTTTAGGGAACGATAGGGGAGACTACCAAATTCCAGCTCAAATAATTCATCAATGGCTCCCGTATAAATAACTGGGATACTCATTTCTTCCCCATCTAAATAAAGCGTGTTATCTTTTATTTTTATATGTTCAAGTGCATCTACCCCAAACTGAACTTCAATATTTGGATGATTTGACAAGTTTTTAAAGAAATGTACATAGCTCTTCTTTGGCATGACTTGATATTCATCATCAAAATATCTATTCTCATAAGAAAGGCGCAATGGAACTCTTTTAAGAACACTCGGGTCAATTTCTTCTGGTGAAACGCCCCATTGTTTAGCTGTATATAGACTATAATCATTATCAAAGAGAAATTGTGCATACTGTTTAATCATTGGATCTTTGGCATCTAATGCTTCTAAAACTGTAATAGTCTTCCTGTTACTGAATTCTAATTTTAATCTAGTTTTTAGATCTTCTGCTTCTTCTTGAGAATAAAAATCATCAATTGTCTGAAAATTAAATGGAGTAGGCGTGTACTTCCCATTGATCATTGCACCACAAGTCAGCTTATAATTTTGCCATTCCGTGAAGCGGCACATATAATCATAAAGTTCTTTCTTTTTTGTATGAAAGGTATGTGGTCCATATTTGTGTACAAGAATACCATGCTTGTCTTTGAAATCATACATATTTCCCGCAATATGATCTCGTTTTTCCCAAATAACAACCTTTTTACCCAGTTCTTCTGCCAAATACCTAGCAATTACTGAGCCAGAAAGTCCACACCCAACCACAAGAGCATCCATCAAAAGCCTCCGTAGTTGCTAACAAAACTTTTTAGAGTTTGCAAATTTTCATCCTTTTCTGCGATAATCAGCTTTTCAATCCCACCGATTTTATTCAAAGGCCACTCAATTCCAATTTCAGGATCATTCCACATAATCCCATCATCAAATTCTCCATAGAACTTTTCAGCACATTTATAGGAAACCACAGATGGCTCCAATACAAGATAGCCATGTGCACATCCTGCTGGGACAAGAATTTCTTTTTTTCTATCACCAATCAGTTCAAATGAAAGCCATTTTTTGAATGTTGGACTGTCTTTTCGCAAATCCACTACAACATCCCAAACATGTCCAAAAATACAGCGAACAAGTTTAGGCTGTTGCTTCTCACGCTGAAAATGAAGAGCGCGAATAACCCCCTTATGCGATGTTGTATAAAAAACTTCGGCCAAATCGTGCATAATACCATTCTGTTCAAAAACCTCTTTGGAGTAATCTTTCGTAAAGCTTCCACGAATATCATCTGCATTAAAAGGGGAGATTTCCAGCAACCCGTCAATGGGAGTCTGCTTAAATTCAAACATTTGCACCACTATTTTTCCTCCTCCTTGAGCCACTCGATTGTTCGTCTAGTACCTTCAGAAAAACTAATCTCAGCTTTAAATCCTGTATCTTTTTCCGTTTTTGAACAATCAAATTCCGATAAAGGTAAGTCCACACCTGTAAATGGTATATCTCCAAATATAAAATCCAAATCCGGGGCAACTGACTCCTTCATCTCTATTAAAAATTCTTTCAAAGCTTTTGCTTTACCACTTCCTATTAGATAGGAATTAAATGGCTTTCCATTTTTTCCGATAAGATAAAATGCTCGTGCAACATCATCAATATAAACAAAATCATAATGTTGAGTACCGGCAGTAAATTGGGGCGCTTCCCCCCTAATGACTTTCCGTAAAGTAGTATTTACCATACGAGGACTTAGCTCCCCAACTCCGTAAGTATTAGTAATTTGTGCCCAAATCAAATCAATACCTATACTTGCAGCTACAGGCATCGCCATAGCATGAGCAACTAACTTTGCGCTGCCGTAGATGTAGCCTAAACCTGGCTTATTGCCCGCTTTAGTTATTGCCGCCCAAGTCTCGCTTTCCATGATTGAACCTGCATTGATAAATCGCTCACATCCCACTTCTTTGGCTAATCGGATACAATCAATCGTCCACTGAGCATTTTGAAGTTGCAACTTGGTATCTGCACGCGCCTCACCAGACGGCCCAGCCCAAGCAAAATGATAAAAATATTTGGGTTTGAGATTTTTTAATATTTCTACAATTTCCATCACATTATCAAGTTCAAAACCAATTGTTGTTACATTCTCTCGATTTTTCATTTGATTCTCAAACCCTTTTTGAACTAGAGCTATGACATGATATCCGCGATTTAAGAGTTCATCTACAAGATGTGAGCCCACAAATCCGCTTGCACCTGTAATTACTGCAGTTTCCATTAAATTCTCCTATTTATTCAGATATGTTAATATTTGTTCTTCCATTACCGATCGAAGGTTTCCTCTCTCGCGATAAGTTTTATTCCATTCTGTGATATTCTCAATCGCATCCGAAACGTGCCATCTTGGTTCCCATAAAATTGCTTGTTTTATTTTAGAACAATCCAATTTTAGAAAATTAGCTTCATGGCGAGCATTATTCTCAGAGATGGAGTTCCACTCGATTCCATCCCCCCAACTCTTACAAAACATATCAACAAGCTCACTCGTTGTAACACAATCAATATCATCTGGTCCGATATTATACTCACTTGCAAGATTGGGATTTTCAATTTGTAACAAAGCTAAATAAAGATAAGCACAAACAGGCTCTAAGACATGCTGGTATGGGCGAGTTGAATTGGGATTGCGAACAATAATTTCAGTATTATTTTCTATCGCACGTAAGCAATCAGGAATAATGCGATCCTTAGCAAAATCTCCTCCTCCTATTACATTTCCTGCTCGACATGTGGAAACAGGAATTCCTTTTTCGTTAAAAAATGAATTTTTATAGGAACTTGTAACAAGTTCGGAACAAGATTTACTATTAGAGTATGGGTCATAGCCATTTAATGGCTCATTTTCTCGATATCCCCAAATCCACTCATTATTTTTATAAACTTTATCCGTGGTAACATTTACGATTGATTTTACAGACTCACATTTTCGTGCAGTTTCGAGAATATTTACAGTCCCCATCACGTTTGTTTCATAGGTGTAAACTGGATTGTCATAAGATTCACGGACTAGCGGTTGTGCCGCCATATGAATGATAATTTCAGGTTTAGCCTTCAAAACTGCTTTTTCCAACTTGGTTATGTCTCTGATATCGCCAATAATCGAATTATGAATGATATTTTTTATCCCCAGTAATTCAAAGAGACTAGGTGCAGTAGGTACCTCAAGAGAATATCCAGTAACTTCTGCGCCCGCTAAAGTCAAAACGAGACACATCCAAGATCCCTTAAAGCCTGTATGCCCTGTAAGAAATACTTTTTTTCCTTTATAGGCTTCCAATAAATCAATCATCTGCCCAAACTTTCCAAGGTGCCTTTCCAGAATTCCAAAGAAGCTCTAAATCATTTTTCTCTTTCAGAGTATCCATCGGTTGCCAGAAGCCTTCGTGCTTATAGGCAGCAAGCTGCCCTTCCGAAGATAGTTGTTGGAGAGGATATTGTTCCAACGTCGTATCATCGCCATCTATTAAATCGAAAACGTGCGGGTTCAAAATCATGTAACCTGCATTGATCCAGCCTCCAGCTTCTTTCGTTTTTTCAGCAAAGCGGCTTATTGTATTGTCGGTCTGAATATCTAGAGTACCAAAACGTCCACCAGGTTGCACGGCTGTCATGGTAGATAGTTTTCCGCTTTTTCTATGAAATTCAAGTAACTCTTTAATATTTACATCACTAACGCCATCTCCGTAAGTAAGCATAAAGTCTTCATTACCAATATATTTTTGAATCCTCTTTACCCGACCACCTGTCATAGTATTGTAGCCAGTATCTACCACTGTCACTTTCCATTGCTCCGCGTGATTCTGATGGATTATCATTTTGTTCCCATCCGAAAAATCAAAAGTCACATCACTCATGTGAAGAAAATAATCTGCAAAATACTCTTTGATGACATGCTGTTTATATCCCGCACATATAATAAATTCTTTAATCCCATAATGCGAATAAGTTTTCATAATATGCCAAAGAATTGGCATACCCCCAATTTCAATCATAGGTTTTGGCTTTAGATGACTTTCCTCACTGATGCGACTCCCAAAACCTCCCGCTAAAATTACTGCTTTCAAAATAGTTTCCTTCTCTTCTTTATGTTAAGATATTGCACCGTTTGATCAACAATTGCGTGTGAAACTCCATTTACAAGTATACTTATCAAAATTTCATAAACAACAGTATTTCTAGCATATGCCCAAAAATGGATACCTAAATCACAATTGGGAACAAACCACGGTTTTTGATTTCCAGCATAATGGATAATAGCTGGATTTTTTCTTGCTTCAAAATATTCTTCCGACCATTCTTTTTCCTTTAGTTTTCTTATTATTGGAATGTGTCTACCATCATTATCATGTAAAATATTCCACTGTGGATTAATAAAATTAATTGAATCACTGAAAACAAAATTTAAGATATCTTGGTCTGCAAATTGCCATTTTTCTTTTTTAAAATAATCCCAAAGTTTTATTCCAGAATAATTTTTCCTAAATACCCTTAAATTGAAAACAAAAATTCCAGCTTGAAAATAATTTCTTTTTTCGTTTTTAAGAATATTTATGAAATAGTTATCTAAATCTGCGGTACCAGCTTCAGCCCCTTGTGTGATTACCAAATCCCTGCAAGCATTAATGACTTTGGACTCATCTACTTCCTGCAATATATCAAATATATTCTTTTTTACTATAATATCTGCATCCAAAAAGATAATCTTATCTTCCTTCGGGAAAATTTCTGGCAATAAGAGGCGAAAGAAGGACTCCTCAGTAATATGGGGTGCAAATTTTTTTAAATTTTCTATATCCAGACTATCAGGTAAATAATTTTTAATATTGAAAAATTCGATATTACATTCAAAATCATCTTCTAATGTTTTTATAATTTCCAGATTTTGAGACGAAATATGTCTATAGAGCACAAAAATTCTGCACTTTTCCCTTTTATTTATAAGCAAGCTTCTTAGTGAGACATAAAATATCGGTGCCATAAAGTCGCTAACCGAGAAAACAATTGGTACTTCATTTTTATCATCCATAATATTAAATTTCTTTCTTTCTTTTTTCTTTATTTGAGTAAATTTATCTCAAAAACGAACAATTTTACTGCTTCACCTAAATTAATATTTAAACTTCATTGTAAGTTTTGAATCGTGCCAAAAACTCAAACATTACCTAGCGACTATCGTTCCACAACAATGATCTTCATTCGATTTTTTATTATTCCCTGCTCTACCACTTTTTTGTTCAAGAAAAACCTAGCCGAGTTATCTTCATTCGTGTAAGCTAGAATTTCAAATTGTACCGCCTCTTTCTTATGGGCCGAAATTTGATTTTTATATAAAGCTTTGATTTGTGCTCTAATCGTAAATCGAACATTCAAAAATTGTTCTAAAGGAAAACTATAAATCAATCTAAATTTTCCAGATTTCACAAATTCTTGACGACTATCCGCAAAAATAACCGAATTACTGATTTCATCAACAACTTGGATATTTAGCGCCACAGGCTTTCTTATTTTTTGTGATAACTCTAATTCAATTGAAAATTTACAGAATTTATCTCTATTCGTCAAAATCTGATTTGATATGGGGCGAACTTTGAATAATGGAACATTCTCATTTAGCCCAAGCTGATACATCTCCCGTTCCCTTACGGGCATAACCGAGCTCTTATTCGTTTGTTCTAAATGACTCAATCCTTTTTTAGAGAAATTTCCCTTCGAGTATTCGTTCGAAACTTCTCGGGAATTTCCTAACGCTATAATCTCCCCTCCCTCAATCATTATTGCCTTATTACAATATTGCTGAACAGAGCTCATGTTATGCGTAACGAGGATAACAGTTTTTGATTTATCACCTTTGATTTCTCTAAAATAAAGATCACATTTTCTCTGAAACGCTTCATCTCCTACTGCAAGCACTTCGTCTAATATGAGAATATCGCCTTTTGCTTTGATAGCTACTGAAAAGGCCAGTCTGACTTGCATGCCGCTTGAATAGTTTTTTAGCTTTTGGTCCATGAAATCTTCAAGTTCTGCAAAAGCAACGATTTCATCGTACATTGCATCTATTTCTTCATCTGTAAAGCCAAGCATCGCGCCATTAAGATAGACGTTATCATGCCCTGAAAGCTCCTCGTTGAACCCTACACCAAGTTCAATGAAAGGAACTATTTTTCCGTTCGCAGTTACCGTTCCGCTGTTGGGACGGTAGATTTTTGAAATAATTTTGAGAAGTGTGGATTTTCCTGAGCCATTGCGCCCCACAATTCCAAAGAAGTCACCTTTTTCTATCTCAAAGCTGATATCTTTGAGAACATCGTATTTTCGATAGCCACGGATACCTTTTACCCAGTTGACGAGCGCTGTTCGCATGCTGCGTGTTGCCTCTGTTGGCACTTTAAAATATTTACTAACATGATCGACTTTAATTGCGATTTCTTTTTCCATTTTAGATGACCTCCGCAAAGTCCTGAGATTTAGCATTATAGATTAAAAAGCCAGCAACAAAGATAACTACAGAGAAAACATAAGGAATAAGCGCGATAGGTTTATAAAGCAAAATATAGTCCATCATGTATTGATATGTACCTCCATCAAATCCAATCATTGCTGCTCGAAAATCTGTGATGATTTGAGCCATCGGATTGAGCAAGAAGATTTTTAAAAGTGTCGGGCTCATGTCTTGCAGCTGACTAAGTGGATAGATAATGGGTGTGAGATAAAAACCAAGTTGCAAAGCCAAATTCCAAATAATCTCCAAGTCTCGGAATTTCACATAGACCGTTGCAATAATGAAAGATATCCCAGCGGTCAACAACATAAGTTCTAAAACCAGTGGAATAATCAATAACAAACTCCAGCTCGGTCTCACGCCATTGATAATCATGAAAATAAAGACCACAACTAAATTAATGCCAAAGTTTATCGCAGCCATTGCAATCTCTGAGAAAACAATGATGGGCTTTGAAAAGTCCATCTTTCGAAGAAGTCCTCCTCGCCAGACGACAACCCCGATAGAGCGATGTGTTGCCTCATCAAAGAAAGTCCAAATAACGATACCAAGCAGCATGGCTACAGCAAAGTGAGGAATGCCTGCTCCAAAGCGAAGAAACTTTACAAACACCAAATACATGATAGCAAATTGCATCAGAGGATTGAGGATAGACCACAAGTACCCAATGACATTTTGCTGGTAACGAAGTTTAAAGTCCGTTCTAACCAAGGCTTTAAATAATGAAAAGTTCTTCTTTTGGAATACATCAAACATAACGCTTAATTTTACCATAAATTTATAAAAATAGGGATTCTGAGCCTAATATATTGTCAGTTAATTGGAAGTTGGGTGACCGTTCTAAGAGTATCTACAATAAGCAAGATATTTGAAAAGACAGCGAGCCCGATTACGGACAACATAAGGGTTCTGTAAGACTTAAGCTTCGACGTGAGTTTATAACTTCCTTTTTGTACAAAAGAAACAACTCCAAGGTTAAATCTATTGTTTGCTGCAAAGAGCAACAAAAGTGCTGGGACTGGGGTGAAATAGCGTCCTTGAACGCCCTGTATCGCTTCCATCTGCACCTGCGGTGTGATACGTCCCCAGATGTATCCCGTTATTCCCTGATAAACTGCAAGCACTTGAAAAATTACAACGATTAGCGCTCCCCACGAGATGATTTGCGATCTAACGAATTTTTCTTCTGAAAGACCAATAACTAGAAGTGCCGCAAACCAGACCCACGTTAGCCATTCTGGAATATTGTTCACCCCAGGAATTGTTTGTACGAACATTGTATCAATAGAGGTGGCTGGATACAGATTATAGGTAAAGTTTGTCAAATAACGTTCTAATGTTGTGATAACACCACCTGACCCGGCAAATAATATAAACATCATCAACACCGTGATAACAACCGCAAAAAGCGAAAGATAAATTATATTCTTTCGAGCAAAATAGCGATAACCTCGTTTTTTCCGAAGTTCTTCGGTTTTTTCTCTATTTTTATAAACAGAGATCCCAACAAATAAAACAGGAAAAATAAGTAATAATTCTAAAAAGTTTTGCTTCGCTCCAAAGTATGTCACCACTGTAAGAATACCAATTTTTAAAAAATCTTGCCATCTGAATGTCATTCGATCAGCGATGTTGATAGCTGTAGCAATGATTAGCGCCGCTACAAGAAAAGATAAGCCATCATACGAAAAACTTGCAAATTGCTGTAATGCAACTGGGCTCAAAAAAATCAGCATAAATAGGAGTTTACCACGACGCAGATATTTTATGATAAGGGAAAGTGCAATAACAAGTATAGAACTCGCAAACAGCCTGCCAAACACAAACATGACACCAACTGAAGGGTAAATATGATACCCAATCCACGCACCAATACCAGGCAGCAAATGAGTCCAAAACTGGCTTGAGCTGATGGGGGGATACTCTCCCCCTTTTCCTCTTATTGCAAAACTTGCAGCAGATATTGGATGAACGTCAACCTTCGTAACAAAATAAGCATCATAATAACGTCCAGTTTGATAAGCGTACTTTTCAGTTCCTGCAATACCAAATGAATTACCAGGATTATTGCCATAGACAGAGGTATCGTTTGGTAATCCTACCTCCGATGTGGCTATACTGTAATGCCAATATTCATCTGGACTAGAAAAGATAGGCATTCCAACTGAAAGCATCATCGTAAGCAAGAGACCCACTATCAAATAGAGTTTATGTAATTTTTCTTTCCGATTTTTCACGAGAAATATCCCCTTCTTTCAAAACTTTTTGAATAATATAATCCCTATGATCAACACGGCTAAAATAGCTAACACAATCACAAAAATTGGCATGATACTGTAATTTGATGTTGGCAAACTGCCGTCAATTGCAAGGATATTGTATTCGTTTTGTCCGGCTATCCAGTCGGGAATCAGCGCATTTATTTTCGTTCCTTGATTTTTTGCAAACCCAATACTTGTCTTTCGAATTTGCGTATTATTGACTGTTGTGTAGGGTGTATTAAAAACAGAAAATGGCTGCTTCTTTATTCCACTTGCGTCAGTTGTCAATGGTTTGACTGGATATAAAAAGTACGTATCTGAAGGCGCAAGCCCAAGAATCTTAATCAAAGAGTTTGAAATCACTTTGTATCCTGAAAGTGTTGAATCAACACGCGTGCTCGGATCAAATGAAATAGGTGTACTTGTCACTCCATTATTTTCATTGATTAAATAACTCTTTCCTCCTTTTAGGATATATGACTTTTGTATTGTCTTCTGACTATTTTCGTTAATAACTTTCCACGTACCGTCTGTTTGAAAATAGTAATCGTTTCCATTCTCATGTTTTCCGAGCGCATATTCCATGCCAGTAGCAAGCTTTGTGTTGCTCTTATCTGTCATCACAAAGTTAATGCCAGATGTGTAGATAGGCGAAGCATAACTACTTGTTACTTGGCTATTTTTAGTTGCACCAAAAGCAAAGAAAGAGAGTCCAGGAAAAGAACCTGGATTTTTCCCAACAATCATTAAATTATTTTGAGCCCCCTGTGCAAGTGCAGGGTCTGCAATTGGAGCAAGATGTGCCGTTATTTTTATGAGGGTGTCTTTAGACTGAGAATCAAGTGAAAACTTCATAACTTCTTGCGTTTGCGATAATGAAACTATCCCTTTGGTGCCATTTCCAATAAGAATTGAGGCGTCAGTCGGTAAAGAATTATTGGTGCCATAACTTTTTACATTGAGCGGATTTTCGGATAGCTGTGTCTTCGTAAGCGCTAATTTTGTTTGTTGCTTTCCGTTGACGATGTAGGCATTATCAATAACAATATTCGTATTTTTTGTAGTCCCTATTAAATAATTGCTCTTGTATGCCGTGAAAGCTTTGCTTACTTTCAGATAATAAGAAAATTCTCGCCCATAGCCAACAACTAGATTATTACGACTATTTTGGCCCTGAAAGTCAAACGTCATCAAATCATCCGTATTAGCAAGGTTAATGGAAAGCCTTGCTGTCGTTTTCGTAATATTTTTTAGCGTAATAAAATTAGTGTCCGCATCCGTAATCAAAATCCAACCTGGCGTAAATGCTGTTTCGCCTTCACCTTGGGAATTAGTAAATCCAAACAGTGGACTTTCAGGATTGTGGAAAACGACACCAGGATATGAAATTTGACCTGATGATGTTGGCGTGCTGTTCATTGCCAGAATCAATTTTAAACCAACTTTACCAGATGTGCTACTAATCTGAGATAGAGCTTTTATAGCGGATTGAGTCTCATCATCAGTAAGTTTCTTTCCAGTTCCTATTGTGAGACCATTATTTAGAGAGAGGGTGTTAGTGGATGTTTCATTTAAAGCTGTACGTACCAACGACCACTCGTTGCTCTGAGTGATTTGACTAGAAATATTTCCTGATTTTATTTGTTGAAAAGCAGCACTGACATTAGTCGCCGAATAAATGGTATGCGCAGATGGAACACCGTTTATATCTACTTTTATTTGGAGAGTATTTTTCGAGGATGGAATATTAGCCATAATGGCCCATATTGCTAATAAGACGACAATACCTCCAAGCAACCAAAACAATTTCTTCATTTCTTAATAATAGCATAAAATAGAGGTTTTCTCTACTCTTTTAGTCATCCAAAAAAGCGCCTCAGTATGAGACACTTTTCAAGTTTCAATTATAGTTTAATTGTGGTACGTGTCCGTTAAACCAAGTGAAGCTGGTGCGGTAAACGGCACGGCCTTCTCCGCCTGGGAGGATATCCCAGATTGAATGCGGGCCTACCCAAGTATTGAAATACATATAGTTATTGCCGCCATCCACAAAGACGCTTTCCTCACCTGCTCCTGCCAATTTCGTATTCGTTGCATTCAGAAATTGCCCTTGATCCGTGTACGGACCCGTGATACTCTTACTTACTGCAGAACCAACAAAATAATTAGATGTATCTCCGTGATTTGCCGAGTAGAAGAGAACATAACTACCATCTGCTGATTTGGTCAGAGACGGATTTTCAACAATTCCTTGGCTATTTGGAATATTAGCCTTATTTATCAGCAAGGAACTGCTTCCAACCGTACTCAAACCATCAGAAGAGAGTTGTATAATATTGATACCAGCGGCACCATTACTATTACCACCCGCATACAGCAAGTAAAGTTTCCCGTTTTCCGTATAGGTAATCGGATCATAATAGTAATAAGTACCCGTCGGAATCGTTATCAGTGGTTTTGCATCCATCGTGAATGGGCCATCAGGACTTGTCGCCGTTGCGGTACCAATAGCAATACCGCGTGCTGAAGGCGCAAATATCGTAAAGTAACCTACATATTTTCCATTGACATAGTGAATCGAATAAATGCCTGAGCTCCAACCGTCAGAGTTTGTAGAATTTGAGACATTTACGTTGTAGCTTGATGCACCTGCCTTGATTGAATAAATGCCTGAGCCATTGATTTGAAGAGTTCTTTTGGCTGAGAAATTCGTGGTATTGCTAGACGTGGAAATTTCGCCTGAGCCATACATGTAGTAAGTGGAGCCAAATTTGTAAACTTCAGGCACCATGAAATTACCTGGCAAAACCTTGGTTAAATCAAGATTAGCTGACTTGCCCTTTGCAACGGCATAGAGTTTGATGCCTTCTTGCGACCAGCCATAACTTGGCAATGTCTTATATTCATTCGCATCGGTGCTGAGAAGGTGCATTCCTGCAAGGCCTCTGTTATAAAGGCGGTAAATCGAAACAGTGCCGCCTGAATAGAAGAGAGGCTTGCCATTGTTATCTGATTGCCAGCCGTTTCCATGCGTCAAAACTTTGACTTCATTTGTATCGGTCGTGTAGAGGTGATTTTTTAGTCCTGGATTATAAAGGCGATAAACGGGAGTCCCCGCTGACGGTGCATACCAGCCAATTCCTTCATAAATCCATCCAGTTGTTGAGAGAACATTTTTTTCATTGGCATCTTGTGTGTACAGATGTTCTCCATTCCCTGGATTATAGAGACGATAAATGGTAACTTGTGTCGTTGTGGCAGCGTGCGTTGTCTCACCTTTACTTGAAAAGACAAATAGACCAAGCGCTGCTACGAGCACAAAGAGACCCGCCAAAGGAGCAATTGATTTTACCGCTAATTTTTTCATATAATTCCCTTTCGATTTGTATTGAATCTGTTTCATAACCCTGCTTTTTCGCCCAACTCGCTTTAGCGCTCGGCGCACGCGCCGAGTCAATGAACGCAAAGCTAGATTGGTCTTTAAAAGCAAAACGGGTTATGAAACAAGTCTATTACCTATTCATTATAACATTTCTATTCATTTTTGGGTCATATCATTTTAATTATTTGCTATAATAAATTCATGTCAAAGAAAACAGCTAAAAAAACGCTTGTGGAGCAGATTTTGGAGAAGGCGGGAGTGGCGCATGAAGCACTGATTTTGAATGCGCTTAACACTTCTGAGGAGTTGCCAGAGGGAATTTCGCGTCACACTATTTATAAAACGCTCGCGCTTGTAGGCGACAAAACGGGACCGCTGGTTGCGATGGTGCCGCTGACGGCGCATGTTTCAGAGAAAAAATTGGCTGCAATTTCGGGCAATAAAAAGGTGCAAATGATTCCTGCAAAGGACTTACAGAAAACGACGGGGTACGTTCACGGGGCAAATAATCCGGTGGGCATTCGGCAAAAGCATGCGTTTCCGATTTTTATTGCTCTGTCAGCGCTGACAGAAACATTTTTTGTATGCTCGGCGGGTGAAGTCGGACGAAGCATTCGTGTGAATCCACAATCGCTTGCAGATTTCGTCGGGGCTGAATTTCGTGATATAATAGACGCGTGAGTATCTGGGCAAAACTTCTGATTTTGATTTTTCCAGTGGTCAGCTATGCGCTGCCCTATTTGGTTTTTTGGTTTTTCAATCTCAAAAAATACACGACTGTGCGGGTGCGCGATATCTGGACTCTTTTTCTGATGTTCGGGCTCAATCATTTTCTCTCATCTGCCACAAATATTGCCTCAACGCCTTATTATGCGCTCATTCTCTCGGGAATGGGGCTGTCCATGCTGGCGCTTCATCTTTTCGTGTACCGAAAATTCTCCTATCCCAAATTTTTCAAACGCTTTTGGCGCGCGACTTATCTCGTAACGCTCGCCATGTATCTCAGCTTGATAATCGCGGCCTTTCTCCTCAAATAAAGCGGCTCAGAAAGTACTACAAAAAGAACTTACCGATTGGTAAGTTCTTTAAGTAATTTTTGGAATTCCTCGTCTGTGAGCGTGACACCTTTGCCCATCTTTTCGTGATCGGGCGACCACGCGCGAATGTCATACTTGGGCTCTGCGCCATTGTAACTCACGCGGTTGAGCTCTTTTGTCCAACCTGTCGTGGTTTCCGATAATGTAATCAAATGCTCTGCAATTTCAAACTTAAATTCTGCCATCATTTCCTCCACCTTATTATGCGTATTTTCTTCTCAATTGTAACAAAAAATTTGCAATTTTTTCTCTGACAAAATGCCTTACGTTCAATTACCTCTCACGTAAGCAAAAAAATCAGCCGATTACTCTTTATTTGACTCTAATTTTCCAAGCGCCATCAACACATCTCCCACACGATTTGCCTCAATATAGGAAACTTTCTCTTGTTTCAAATCTTCAAAAAATTTCTTGTGAACTGCGACAGCTGTTTCGTCAGATGCTCGTTTATTGTCTGATTTTGTTTCCACTAAGAGATACAAGCCGTCCTTGGTTGCGTAAACAAAGTCAGGGGTTGTCGTGCCTCCCAAATAAGTCGGAATCCGAATGGCACGGCGGGGGAGTTTGCCAAAAGTCGTGACTTGCTGACCATAATTCTGCTTCAATAAATCGAGTTCTGGATCCGCCGAGTCATAGCGGACAGGCGGCTCATCGTATAAGGCTTTTCTCCCCGTTGAAGTCTCATTTGTCTCGTTGACCCCGATGGCTCCCGCAGGAATGCTGTCCACAAAGTCGTTCTTTTCTTTATTCCAAATCGATGTGCTTGCCTCAAAGCTCAGCGCTTCAAAATGATAACTTTGCGCATATTTTTCTACAAACTTCTGCTTAAAGCCGCGCACGATGGCAGATAAGCTTTGATTGTTGAAGTAATCAGAAATCTCGCCCGAAAGTTCTAGCTTCGGCAAATTTTTTGTTATGGCTACATGGATTAATTTCAATGGCAAATTCGTTTCGCTGGCAATTCGCTTGACAAACAAACTATAAGGAATCTGTCCAGTCGGACGTTCTGGTCGGTATTGGGCAATGTTTTCGCGAACTTCCATCTCACCGCCCACAACCAGCTGCTCGCGTATACTTTCAATATATTGCAACTGAAAAACGTCTTCACTTTTTAACAGATCTTCGAATAAATCCAGCCACTCTGAACTCTCCTTTGCTTCATAATGAATCATATAGCGCTTGGACAGCTCTAGCCAGAGCGCCTTGACTTTCGCCCAGTTCTCCTTTTTAAGTTTGACCGTGTCGTCTATCTTTTTCGCATTTGGCCGCAGGCGAATTTTCGATGAGGCAACTTGTGGCAATAAGGTCATCAATTTTTCACTATCCAGAACTTTGAAGTCATCATCTAGAACACTGTCATCGGCAAGTAGATTCAAGATTTTTCGCTTGCTCTCGGCAAGTCCTTGCTCGATTAAGGTCTCAATGATTTCTTCGCTAAGCGCCTCTCCGACTTTCACTTTCTCAACATAATCGCGATTGACCTCGTCGGTGAGTTTTTTCGCGAAATCTTTTTCAGAGAAGTCAATAATATAACTCATGTAGAAGTCATCATTCGACAGGCGGTTTCCCATCACGTCGACTGGCAAGCGCAAGCCACGGCCGACTTCTTGAAGTTTGGAAATCTCAGAGCCCGAACTTCTGAGCTTGGCAATCACAAAAACATTGGGATTGTCCCAGCCCTCACGCAGCGTCCATTTGCTGAAGAAAAAGCGGCGTAAATTCCAAGAACCGTCTCTATTTCTAAACGTCAGCGTCTTTTCTTTGTGTAAAATATCATCGACTTCTTCTGCGACCGCGGACTCATCACTCGCGCCCCAGTCCTGAGCGAAGTAGCCCCCGTGAGTTGCAGAAATATTCGCACGGCTAGCCCGCAAAAAGTCTAAATAGTCACCAGATTCAGTTTTGATAAGCCCATCCAGCTTTGCCATCAGCAACTTTTCAAAAGTTTGTTTCAACCACCCTGTCTCGTCTCGATAGCTTTTGATAGAGTCAATAAAAGCCAGGGAAATTGTTTTGACCGGATAACCCTCTCGCGAAAAGTTTGCTTTTTCTTTATTGAAATGCTCGTCAAGCATCTGAGAAAGCAAAATCTCTTGATAGGAGTTATCAAAAGTCCCCGCAAAGAGCGTCATCCCAACTTCTAGCTCAAGTCCTGTGCTGAGTTTCTTGGCGCCGTCGTATTCCACATCATTATCAAAATTTGTGTCATTAAAGGCAACGCCCAGTTGCTCGCCGATCGCGACTTCATAGTCTTTCCCATCGGACGTGAACACAACTTTTTTATTATTCAATGTTTTGACACGATATTTCTTACTTTCGTCATCATCAAAAGTCGGGTAAAGCACTTCTACTCCCTTGACCAGCCCTTGATTGAAACTCTCGATGGCGTTCAAGTCAAAAATAGGACCTGTCGGACGGTAATAATCAATCCGCGTCTGCTTATTACGTCCTGTGCCTTCTATGCGCTCAGGAAAAGTCGCCCCAAAACGCAGAATCATCTGAGCTTTCAGCTTTTTCAGAATATTTCTATAAGAATTTCCGTCCCGTTTCAGTCGGTGCGGTTCATCGATGATGACCACAGGGTGCGTCATGCTGATTGCTTCGGCCGGTGTGCGGGCAGAACTCAAAAGCCCTTGATCATAATGGTCTTTGAAGAGACTGGAACTCGCCGCATCCAAAAATCCCTTGTCGCTCATCAGGAGCACGTGGATATTGTGGCGGTCGTTCGCCTGCGCCTCGGTAAACGCCAAGAGCTCGTTACTCATCTGATAACGCCCCCGTTTTTTCGCGAAATCTCCCGCTTTAATCTGATAGAGCGTGAGTGTTTTGTTCGCGAAAAACTGCGAAAAATGCTGACGGGCATAATCGCTCGTGATGAAATTCTTCGTGCCTTCTTTAATCGCAAGGCTCGGTACCACGATGATAAACTTGTTCAGTCCCCGTGCTTCGTTCAGCTCATACATCAGGCGAGTATAAACATAAGTCTTCCCTGTGCCCGTCTCCATCTTCACATCAATAAAGCTGGATTCATTGCCCGCGCCTTGCAGGAGCGGATTAGCATAAAGTGAACTGGCTGCGATGCCATTCGCGTCTACCGTTGCGTTTTCGTTGAGCTTTGGGAAATTCGCGAGAATGGCATCTAAGGCTTGGCGTTGATGGGCGAGTTCTTCAAGATTGAGTTTCATTTTCTCTTTCTCTTTCTGCCTTTCCTAACAAGTCATCAAAATCGTCTAATAGACTTGATTTCAAAATAATTCCTAGACCGATATAAGATGGAGTGTTTGAAATTAAACTCGTTGGAGTTTGAGTTATTTCTCCTTGAATATTTTGGGTAAAAACGGCAGAATTTATGCCGACAAATTTTAAATAAGTATTACCAATAGAAATACCAGAGTTTGAACTAAATCGGCCTACTGGATTGTAAATGAATACAGGAGACCCACTAGAACCTGGCACAATTTCACAATCAATAATAAATATTGGCTGATTTTCGTAGTCAACTTTTATATCTGAAGCAGTAATACCTTTCCGAATTAAAGGTCTCAAATTTTCTTTGTCGTAAAGACCATTTGGATATCCAATTACAATGACATCTTCCAAGGCACTCATATCGTCCAAGTCTGCTTTACTAGGGAGTATTTCACTACCTAAATAAATAAACTGGGGTTCATATTTACTTTCAATGAACAAATTATGTATTCCAGCAATTGGCAAGATAGCCAAATCAATTTCTGGATTGGGATGATAGATTACAGACTGCTGCAAGTTGCAAATAGGCAATAAAATTTTTTCAAGTTTTTCTGAATTATTTTTTGCCCAAAACTCTATCTTCAACTGATTATGATTTTCAAACATATGGCGATTTGAAACAATGACTGGAGCAAACATCTCTTCGGTCCGTTTGTATTGGTAAAAGAATCCTGTTCCTACACTATTTTCTGTTTCCAGTCTGACAGTTGCTCTTAATAATCGTTCAATTAAATCTGCCATTACCACCTCACCTCCACTTTCACACCGTCAAGCGCGATTTTAACATTGTTTTTGAGAGACGTCATCACTTCAAAAGGCAGCGAATAGCCGAAGACGATGATGGTGCTGACGTTCAGCTGGTGCTCGCCGATGCGGTTAAGGAGGGCTTTGATGTCGGCTTGGTCGATGGGGGCGATGATATAGAGCAAGTTCTCGACTTGATGGGCGCTGTGCTGGTCAAGCTGTAGCTTTTCAACCGTCTGGTCGAAGCTGAAGCCGTCGTCTACGAGCCAAGTTTGGAGAATCGTGTCAGCACCACTTGCACCTGTGCTGATTTCGTTGCCAGCAAGCGTTGTGAATGGCTTGCCAAACTCGGCGACCATGTCGTCGGCAATCAGCTTGATGGCGTCTGGGTCAAAGTCGAGGAGCTTATCGACCGTCTGCGCGTCAATGTCTTTCACATAAAAATGCTTGAAGCCAAAGTCTTGGTCGGTAGTCGTGAGCGGATTTTTTTCACGAATCTTAGCCGCCGCCCGCTTAATACGCTCGCGAGAAATCTCGTCAATAGTCTGGTAGCCAGCACTTTTCGCGACTTCCGACTTGGCTTCCTCGTCCAGCGTTGCCAAAATATACTGGCGATGCCCGCCGTCCTCAGCGTTCAACTGCATGACCGCATCCGCCGTGGTGGCAGAGCCTGCGAAGAAATCAAGGATAAGAGAATCTTTAGTTTCAAAAGTTATTGACCGTATTAAGTATTTGATCAAATCTTTTGGCTTTGGATTACTGAATATTGCGACACCATCAAACATACTTTTAATTTCATTTGTTGCATCAGTATTTGTAGGAATTTCATCATTTAATTTTTTAGAAAATAGATCAATTATTGGTTTTATACCAGCCTCGCGTTCATTTATCGTTACTGTAGGACGCAATGTTTGAGTTGACTTTATTTGATATAAATCTTCATTTTCAAATGAATTATTCATTGTATCTTGTGACCACTTGAAGCGGCCTATGATTTCTACGTCTGTATCAGGCTTACCATCTATCACCTGAAGATTATTTAATAGTTCAACGGCCAACTCACCATTACCATATGAACCAGCAGTCAAGGTTCCTGAAAATTTACCGTTTCCAATTAGAACATTATCTTTTTTCAATACTCTCTTTTGAACTGTATTTGAAATATTTAACATTTCCACCGCCCTATCGGGATTAGTCATCCCTCCCATTGTCCGAAGTTCTGTAGAGTTATTTTTTGAATAGAGAAAAATACTTTCTTTTATATTTGATATTGTCTTACTCAGAAAGGACGGCTGAGTTTTCTTATGCCAAATAATTTCTCCAACAAAATTCCCTTCCCCAAACACGTCATCCATGAGGAGCTTGAGGTTGGCTTGCTCATTGTCATCAATCGACACGAAAATCACGCCCGTGTCTTTGAGGAGCTGCTGGGCGATTTTGAGCCGGGGATACATGAAGGTCAGCCAGGCGGAGTGGGAGCTGCGGCCGTTGAGGAGGTGGAGGCGCGTGATGTCATCGTCCGAAAAGCCCAAAGTGTCGCGCAAATCCTCGTCTTTCAGGTCAAACCTGTCGTTATAGACAAAGCCGTCGGAGCCCGTGTTGTAGGGCGGGTCGATGTAGATGAAGTCGATCTTGCCCGTGTAGGCGCCCCTCAGGTGCTTAAGCACGTCGAGGTTGTCGCCCGTGAGGAAAACGTTCTTGGACTTGGCATTTGCCAGCTCATCGTTGTGTACCTTGTCAGGGATAATCACTGTCGGCGTCGGCTGCCCCACCTGCAGGCGGGCATAAGTTTTACCTACGTAGTTTAGCGTATAGCCGTCATGGATTTCGTTTATATTGTTTTTCGCGAGATTGGCTTTGAACTTTTCGAGGTCAAACTCAGCCGCTTGGATGATTTCGCCAGTTTCCTCATCGCGTTTTTCCGCCGTAAAAAACTGAGGCAGCTTGCTTCGGAGCTCGGTCAGGAAGTCGGAGTTGGGGGACTCTTTTTCAGAAAGTGTTGCTTTGAATGATTTGTCAGTTCTAACAGAACTGACAAGACCTAGGTCTTGTGGGTTTTTAGACATAAATATTCCTTTTTCAAAATGTTTTGCTTACAGCTTATTGTCTTTTTAGGGAGTTGTTTCTACTGCTATATTGTACCATATCAAAATATAAAAAAACCGCAAAAATTTTGCGATTTTTTGTTCTGTCAGCGCTGACAGAGTTTATTTTTTAATGCGGCTGAGATTTTCAACGTCTGCCATGATTTCAGCGACAAAATCGTCCACTGATTTGCTGATTTCTTCGTCAGAGCCATAGCGGCGCACGGTTACGGAGTTGTTTTGAGCTTCTTTGTCGCCCACGACAAGCTCGTACGGAATCTTCTTCACTTGCGCCTGACGCACTTTATAGCCGACTTTTTCATTTGATTCATCAACTTTCACGCGCAAACCTTTTTCCTGCAATTTCTTAGCCACTTGCCACGCATAATCGCCGTGAGCCTCATTGCTGACAGGAATAATCTGTACTTGCCAAGGCGCAAGCCAAGTCGGAAATGCACCTTTGTAAAGCTCAATCAGATACGCGATGAAGCGCTCAAGCGTGGAAATGACGCCGCGGTGAATCATGACAGGACGGTGCTTTTCGCCATCAGCGCCCACGTATGTGATGTCAAAATTCTCAGGATTCAAGAAATCAAGCTGAATCGTCGAGAGCGTTTCCTCATTGCCAAGTGCCGTTTTGACCTGAATGTCAAGCTTTGGCCCGTAGAATGCGGCCTCGCCCTCAGCCTCGACAAAGTCAAGCTTCAAGTCTTTGAGGGTCGCGCGCAGCATCGCTTCTGCATTTTCCCACATGGCGTCGTCTGGGAAATATTTCTCCGTGTCGTTCGGGTCACGCAGCGACAGACGGAAACTGTAATCGTTGATGCCAAAATCGTGGTACATGTCCATCACGAGCTGCAAAATATTGCCAAATTCTTCTTGAATCTGCTCAGGCATAACAAATGTATGGCCGTCGTTGAGCTGCATGACGCGCACACGCTGCAAGCCAGAAAGCGCGCCTGACTTCTCGTAGCGGTGCATATTGCCAAACTCAGCGATACGAATCGGCAACTCACGGTACGAATGCACGTCGTGCTTGTAAATCGCGATGTGGCTCGGGCAATTCATCGGGCGTAATTCGAGCTCTTCACCTTCGCCCATGTCCATCGGCGGAAACATATCCTCACGGTAATGTTGCCAGTGACCAGACTGCTTGTAAACGTTCAGATTCATCAAGTTGGGAGTATTCACGTGCAAATAGCCAGCCGCAATTTCGCGGTCTTCGACAAAGCGTTGAATCACGCGACGAATGGTTGCGCCGTCTGGCAGCCAATAAGCGGTACCTGCACCGAGCGACGCGTCATTGAAGAATAAATCAAGCTCACGGCCGATTTTGCGGTGGTCGCGCTCTTTGGCTTCTTCGCGCATTTGCAGATTATTTTCCAAATCTTCTTTTGTGAACCAAGCCGTACCGTAAACGCGCTGCATCATAGGTTTATTTGAATCGCCACGCCAATAAGCGCCTGCAACTGAAAGCAATTTGAAATATTTCACAAAACCAGTGGACGGCACGTGTGGGCCACGGCAAAGGTCACTGTATTCGCCTTGCGTGTAAACCGTCAGCTCGCCGTCTTTGTACTCGTCGATGAGTTCTTGCTTGAACGGATTGTCTTTGAAAATTTCGCGCGCTTCAGCTTCCGTCACGACTTTGCGAATGGCCGGCAAATCTTCCTTAACGATGCGAGACATTTCCGCTTCAATTTCTGGCAATTGGTCCGCTGTCAGCTGCCCCTCAGGATTATCTGTGTCTTCGTAAAAGCCGTCTTTAATGGCGGGACCGATGATGGGGCGCAGATTTGGGTGCAGACGACGCGCAGCTTGCGCAAATAAATGCACCGCCGAGTGACGCAACAAATCAAGCGCATCTGCGTGTTCTGGCGTCACAATTTCAAGCGCTCCGTCCGCTTCAATGGGTCGTGTGACATCAATCAGCTTGCCGTCAATTTTGCCAGCGAGTGCTTTTTTAGCAAGGCTCGGCGAGATTGATTGTGCGATTTCAAGCGTTGTGATGCCACTCTCAAATTCTTTGACTGCGCCGTCTGGAAATGAAATTTTAACCATTTTGTTTCTCCTTTATTTTATAAATTGTAAATAAAAACGCACTCTGCTTCCTCGTAAAAGGACGCAAAGCGCGTGTTACCACCTTTGTTCAGATTTTGTCAGCTGCTAAAATCTGTCAGCTGCTACAAAAATCACTCTTCATCAGCGTAAGGAGCTGGCGTCCCCTGACGTTCGCGTCAGGCCGTATAGAGTGGTAAATCAGCTCTCGCGTGGGCTTACACTCTCCCCACTCGCTAATTTTCGAGCTTTTTCATGTCTCTAAGTCGAATTATACAACTTGCAAAACTCTTTGTCAAGAGTTAAAGTTGTCTGCGATGAATAAAATGCTCCACGACATCCTCAACGCGTCCCAAATCCACATTGCCGCCGCTGACAATCGCGACTGCTTTTTTGCCCGTGACATAAGCGTCCGCTTTCCCTGACAAAATAGCGGCTGAGGCAAGTGCGCCCGCGCCTTCTGCGATAATTTTTGTGCGTTGAATCAAATCTTTCATCGCGAGCTCGATTTCTGACTCGCTGACCAAAATCATATCGTCAACCAGCGCGGAAACAACGTCAAACGTCAAATCACCTGGATAGGCCACATGACAGCCGTCCGCAATCGTTGGCGCTTCGTCATGACGCATTTTCTTGCCCGCACGATACGACGCCGTCATCCCGTGACAATTTTCCGCCTGAACGCCAATAATTTTGATCTCAGGATTGATCGTTTTCGCAGCCACAGCGACGCCTGAAATCAAGCCGCCACCGCCAACTGGCACAAGAATCACGTCCACATCTTCAAGCGCCTCAATGATTTCAAGCGCGATGGTGCCTTGTCCCGCCATGACTTCCACATCATCATACGGCGGAATATACGTGATATTGTGCTCTTTTGCGTACTGTTCACAAAATGCTTTGGAGTCGTCAAATTGCGCGCCTTCAAGCATGACCTCAGCGCCATATCCGCGCGTCGCGTCTACCTTTGCTTGCGGTGCGCCTTTTGGCATGACAATAATGCTGCGAATGCCAAGCAACCGCGACGTCAGCGCAACGCCTTGTGCATGATTGCCGGCCGAGCACGCGATGACACCACGCGCCTTTTCTTCTTCTGTCAGCTGCGCAATTTTATTAAATGCGCCACGAAACTTGAACGAGCCTGTCAGCTGCGTATTTTCAAGCTTCAGATAAACTTGCCCGCCCGTTTGCGCCGTCATAAACATCGTTTGCAAAAGCGGCGTCTGACGCGCGTACGGTTTCAAGGTATGTTTCGCCGCAAAGACGTCCTGAATGCTGATCGGCAACTGCAAGGTCGCGTGCGATTTCGTAGTCGTAAGTGTTTGAGTCATCAGAGCACCTCCTTAAGCTCTGTGTAAGCTGCGCTAATGCTGTCAGCGAGCGCCTGACTGACAACTTTTCCGTTTAAAATAGACACGCCCGAGCGCAGCTCGGCACTTTCTGTCAGCGCTGACAGAAGCCCTTTTTCAGAAATTTCTTTCAAAAAGCTGATATTTCCCTTTGCAAGCGCAATCGTAGCCGTACGTGGTGTTGCGCCTGGCATATTTGGCACGGCATAATGAATCACGCCAAATTTTTCAAATACAGGGTCTGCGTGCGTCGTCGCATGATCAATCGTTTCGACCGTCCCGCCTTGGTCAATCGCGATGTCAATAATCACCGAGCCAGGCTTCATTGATTTCACCATCGCTTCCTTGACAAGTTTCGGCGGTTTTGCCCCAGGAATCAAAATCGTCGAGATAAAGACATCCGCCAACTTGATTTTTTCTTCAAGCGCTTCAGTCGTTGATTTTACAATTTCGACATTTTTCCCAGAATAACGCGCCCGCAATTGCTCAAGACGCGCATCGTTCAATTCCAAAATCACGACGTGACAGCCCAAACCAACGGCATTATCCGCCGCATTTTCAGCCGCATTTCCGCCGCCAAAAATGACAACCGTCCCGCTTTCAAGCCCTGGAATCCCTGGCAACAAAATGCCCGCGCCACCGTGCTGTTTCTCCAGATAGTATTGTCCCAGATTGACTGCCCGACGGCCTGCGATCGCACTCATGGGTTTGAGCAATGCCTGCACGCCGTCAATCACGATATTTTCTCCTGAAATCGCCGTCATGCCCTTTTTCATCATTTCCTCAGAACAAGCTTTGTTCGCCGCCAAATGCAAAAAACCCCAAACAATCTGTCCTTTTTTGAAGTAATGATACTCGCTCTCCATAGGCTCTTTGACCTTCACAATCAACTCAGCTTCCCAAGCTGCGTCTGTCGTGACGATTTCACCACCTGCCGCTACATACTGTTCGTTTGTAAATCCAGAACCTACACCTGCTCCATCATCTACAAGAACCGTATTACCTGCCGCCACAAGGATAGCTACGTTTTCAGGTGTCATGCCGACACGCGCCTCTCCCTGCTTTGGATCTTTGATTACGCCAATTTTCATTAGTCGCACCTCTTTTTATTATATTAGAAAACGCTTACTCTGCGCTTCCACTCAAATTCTAACACTTTTGTCATAAAATTGCACTTAAAAATATGAAAAATTAAAAAATTCCGAAGGCGAAAGCCAAACGGAACTTTTACTTTAGAATGCGCAAAATTAACTCTCAAAATCTGGGCGCTTGTTTTGCGGCTTCTCTTGGCGTCTCAGCTCTTGCTGCGTCTTATAAGCCAAGAAATCCTGAGCCACATCTTCGTCAAAGTCGCGCAATTGCTTTAACACTTGATTATTAATCGCGTCAATCTCGATTTTCTCAAACGGCAGCTGCGCAATCGCCTTTTCAACAATGCGCGTCACATTATTGGCAAGCATATTGGCCCGCAGCGGATCGTTCTTATACTTCCCAAAGATCGCCGCCCGAAACACCGCCGATTGAATCCGAAAACTATCCCAATCCACCGCGCGCCCGTTGCGCTTAATCACCACCTTATCAACCAATTTTCCTTGCATTTTGCCCCCAATTAAAGATTTCTATATCACTTATTATCTCATATCTCGAAAAAATAAATGAATAATAACTTTTGTTATTTCTTCTCCTAAAACATGCTTCTTATCAGCAGCCCGTTTAGCACGGTGATAAATGCGCCGACTATCAGCAAAATAGTTTTTGTGTACCACACGTTTTTGTATTTGCCCATGACTTTTTGTGAGCTGGTGAGGTAAATCTGCGTGAAAATTGTAATCGGAAGTTGGACGGACAGCAAAACTTGCGACCAAATTAGGATTTGAAAACCTGTTGCAAAAAGTGTGGCGATGCAAATAGTGAGTGTTGCAAGTCCAATCGTTAATACTACGCCGAGACGGCTATGCGGATCAGACGCGTCATAAGGCTCGCTAAACAGGCCCGCAAAAATTGAGCCGCCCGCCATGCCAGCGGTGACTGACGAAGCAACGCCCGCAAATAAAAATGCGACAGCAAATAAAATAGCGGCGGTAGGCCCCAAAAGTGGCACGAGCATTTCTTGCGCCTGCCCAATTTCCGTGACGACGCGTGGGAAAAATAATGCTGCCGCCAAAATGATAATCGCCGAATTAATCACCCAGCCCAGAAACATCGAGAACACCGTGTCCATAAATTCAAAGCGAAGCTGACGTTGAATGACCGCCTCATCTTTCAGGTTCCATTGACGCGACTGAATGACCTCGCTGTGCAAAAACAAATTGTGCGGCATGACAACCGCGCCAAGTGCTGACATAATAATCGGCATGCTCTCACCCGAGATATGCGGCACAATCCAGCCGCTGACAGCTTCCTGCCAGCTGATCGTCGGCACAAGAAAAATCTCAACGAGCAAAGAAATACCGATCAAGCTGACAAAGCCAATAATCACCTTTTCGATTTTTGAATAGGAATTGCTGAATAAGAACCAGAGCACAAGTGCGCCTGTCAGCACGGCGCCTATCTGAAGCGGCAATTTAAACAACATTTGCAGCGCCAGCGCGCCGCCAAGTATTTCAGCGACTGCCGTCGAAACAGAAGCCAAAATCGCCGTTCCAAGCACGATTTTCGAGAGCACAGGAGCTAAAAATTGTGTCGTGTTTTCTGAGAGACATTTTCCCGTGACGATGCCCAAATGCGCAACATTGTGCTGCAAAAACGCCAAAATAATGGTTGAGAGTGTAATGACCCACAAGAGCTTGTAGCCAAATTGCGAGCCAGCTGCGAGATTCGCCGCCCAATTTCCCGGATCAATGAATCCGACCGCAACAATCAGCCCTGGCCCCATATATTTCAAAAAATCAAGCGCCGGACGACGCTTATCCTGAAGAAAACTTTTCATCACTCTAAGTATAACAAAAAAACCGCCCTTTGTTTAGTCAGCCCAAAAAATGTCGGAGTTGCGCCATGCGCTCAATAATTGCTGTCAGCGCAACAGACGCGCCTGCTTTGGTTTGCACAAGTTGCAACGCGAGCTCAGCATGTTGCTTTTCTTCACGCGTTTCGGGGCCAATTTCAATGCCCAAAATTTCCTGCAAAATCAGAATATCTTCTTCCACATCGCGCCACGCATCATTTTGTGTTTTTAAAACAGAAATCGCGTCACGATTGACAAAACGGGCGAGCTCAGTGAAATCATTTTTCAAATTTGGATAATTTTTAATGAGAACGCTCAAATGCTCTGCATCAAGCTGCGCAAGCGCACGCCCAAAACCAATAAATTCGGGCGGAACGCCAATTGAGTAAAAGGCGCCTGTAAAATTAATCGCGCGCGGCAGTTTCACACCGTCAATCGCGCGCGAATACCCCAGAACGCCAACGTGCTGGCGCCTGTCGCGCCGCTTGGGGAACGCTTTAAAAATCGGTTGCATCTCAGGAATCAGCAAATCAAGCGTTTTAGAATAATACGTCGTTGATTGTTCAGCTACTTCGATGAGCAAATGCTGTTCTTGCTCTGAAATCTCGTCCGGCTGCGTGAACGGTAATTTTTCTTGCAGCTCTACAATCGCTTTTTTGACTTCTTCAAGCGGAAAATCATAGCGAAAGGCTGATTGCGTCGTCGCTGTGCGAACGCCCAGAAATTCTGCGAGAAAACGTGTAATTCGCCTTGGTGAGAGTCCCCCACGGAAAATGGGCGAGCCTGAGCCAAAAATAGGATAAACTGGCAAATTTTCTTGACGTGAAAATTCGTGCAGACGGCTGAGCGCAAGTTTATTCCCAACAATCGAGCTCATGAAACCCGACGTAAGCGCCGAGTCCGAGCCCGCAAGAAAGACGCGCAAAGAGTCTGGCCGAAAACCAAAATGCGTTTCGTGAAGCTGCAAATATTCCTTGAGCACTTCAGGCGCGTGGAATTGCGTGTCAAACGCCTCAAAAAGCGGAATCATTTCAATATAGGGCGTATTCTTGTCCATCGTATTGCGGCTAAATGTTTCAGATTTGAATGCTGCCAGCTTTTCAAATAAAAACTGCATTTCAAAAATTTGCTCTGCGCTTTGCGTCATTGGCAAAATCGCTTCAAAAAGAGGCCGCTGTGCAAAATTGAGGTCGTGCGCAAAATCCTCAGAAGAAAGAAAAACAGTCATCGCCTGCATGAGGCTATACCCTTTTTCCTCCCAGATATTGGGGAATCGAAAGGTCAAAAATTTGTCGCGCCCCAGCTGATTTTTGATGAAATAATCATAATTCGTGCTGAAAAGTCGGTCAATGACGGCTGCGTCCGCGTGCTTGCCCTCCCAATCCCACATATATTCGTCAATACCAAGCTCGCTAAAATTTTCAAAAGCCTCATGAATTTCACGATACGCTGTGATTTGCGGATTTTGCGTTGTCTTCCAAAACGGCACCATCGCATTGTCAGGGTGTTGCGTCCCCATAATGGCTGGAATTTTTCTCTTTAAAGTCGTCATGTGTTATATTTTACCATAATCAGAAAATTCTATCAGCGCTGACAGAAAAAGACGACAAAAAAATCCTGAACAAAATCGCTGTTCAGAATTTTTTATTTTTTTGAAAATTTAAGCGCGTTTGCGACGTTTCACGCCAACCATTGTCAGCGCTGACGCAAGAACAACGAAGCCTGCTGCTTCCATCGCGAGCGTTGCTGAATCGCTATCGCCCGTTGCTGGCAAAGCTGCCGCAACTG
>JAIRUZ010000065.1 GCA_031254115.1 Streptococcaceae bacterium | reverse complement strand
TATTTTGATAATACACCGGATACAGTTGGAAACGCCGCTCTGTACACGCAGATGTTTGATATCACGTTTTATGATGCGCCTGTTGGGATTGGAGCTGGGACTGGGACAAATATACTATCGGGAGATCTTGCGAAGCTATCAAACAGCGTCCCTTTTGTCACTTTTGCGACTTATAGCACGTCGACTGCTGCAGACGGAACCACTGTTGTTGAGACATCTTATACGGATAATTCAAACTTTGTTTCCTCGGCAAGTTACTCAAATACGCCACCCTCGAACTTTTATGATAGTGCTGGAAGTTATTATGCGAGTGATGGTGCAGGAACTTATAATCTTTATAACGTTGTTCCAGATTATCAAAATAATATCAATTCTAAGAACTTAATTTCTACTGGAGTGAGTATGCCAGTAGGTTCTGCGCTACCGAGTAATGCACAAGTGACACTCGTGAAAGATTCAAGTGGGCATTATACAGGTGAAACAACAGTCGCAGGTCTTACTCCAGGCGACTATAGCTTCTTTGTCACCTACACAGACATATACAATAATATCGTCACTGTGCAAGACGCAATTCACGTCGTACCATGGACCTTGCCCTTCACAGGTGGAGAAGGAGCGGCAGGACTTGTTGGACTTGCGGGTCTGGCGGGAGTTGCAGGTCTAGCACTCATGAAGAACAAGAAAAAGCGTCGCAAACGTGTGGAATCGGATGTTTTAGAAGAGTCTGGCTATTTTGAAGCACATAAAACTTACGGTTGGACAGGTTCAGTCATGCGAGTGAAAGTGACTTGGAATGGGCGCGATTACTGGGAATACTAAAAACTAGCTTTCGCTAGTTTTTTCATTGAAAATTGTGGCACGTTGACGTAACTTTTGTTATAATTGAACGATGACAAATACTTTTAAATCAGGGTTCGTGGCGATTTTAGGACGTCCGAACGTCGGGAAATCAACTTTCTTAAACCATGTACTGGGTCAAAAAATTGCGATTATGTCTGACAAACCGCAGACAACGCGCAATAAAATTCAGGGCATTTATACAACTGACGCTGAGCAAATCGTGTTCATTGACACGCCGGGCATTCACAAACCGCACAATGCGTTGGGCGATTTTATGGTACAATCGGCGTATTCGACTTTGCGCGAATGCGACATTGTTTTGTTCATGGTGGCGGCTGACGAAGCGCGCAGCACGGGCGAAGATATGATTATTGAGCGTCTAAAAAATGCGAAAGTTCCCGTGATTCTCGTGGTCAATAAAATCGATAAAATTCACCCAGACAGGCTTTTTGAGATTGTGAGTGATTACACAAGCCAGATGGTATTTGCGGACGTCGTACCGATTTCAGCGCTTGAGGGCAATAATACGCCCAAACTTCTTGAAATTCTCTCGTCAGCGCTGACAGAAGGTCCGCAGTATTTCCCGTCAGACCAGATTACCGATCATCCAGAGCGTTTTTTGGTCAGCGAAATGATTCGCGAGAAGATTTTGCTGCTGACACGCGAGGAAGTGCCACATTCTATCGCTGTGACGACTGACAAAATGACGCGAGATGACGCAACGGGAAAACTTCATATTATGGCAACGATTATAGTTGAGCGCAAAACGCAAAAAGGTATTATTTTGGGACATGGCGGCGACATGATTCGCAAGATCGGAAAGCTTGCCAGACGCGACATTGAAGTCATGCTGGGCGACAAAGTTTACCTTGAAACATGGGTCAAAGTCAAGGCGGATTGGCGCGACAAAAAGCTAGATTTGGCAGATTTTGGCTACAAACAAGACGATTATTTATAAAACAAGCGCGCCAGTTTCTGTCAGCGCTGACGGAAGCAAATTTTATAAAAAAATGCTATACTGAATCTGTACAAATTGTACAGATTTTTTTAGAAATAAGAAGGAAACAAAAATGATGATTGTTAGTATCGTTCTTGCTGTCCTTGTTGTCGGTTTAGGTGTTGCTTTAGGGCTTAGCATTATGCGTAAAAATAATGCCAAAGATGAAGCTGAAAAGGCACTTTCAACTGCTGAAATGAGCGCGAAAACCACTCTTTCGGCTGCTGAAAATAAAGCACAAGATTTAGTGAAAAATGCTGAGCGTGAGGCGAAAGTCATTCGGCGTGATGCCGCAGTGGAGCTTGAAAGCCAAGCGCAAAGCCAGCGCAAAGAGATTGAAAAAGAATTTAAAGAAGAGCGTCAAGAACTTAAAAATTCAGAAAATCGTTTGAATCAAAAAGAAGAAATCCTTAATCAGAAGGATGCAGCTCTTACGAAAAAAGAGCAGTCTTTGGATTCAAAAGAGCAATCTTTAAGCGCACGAACTGAAAATGTCAACAAGCGAGCAGAAGAACTCTCACACATTGAAGAGAAAAAACGCGCCGAGCTCGAGCGCGTCGCACAATTAACCACAGAAGAAGCAAAAAATGTGATTCTCACGGAAACGCGCGAAGGTCTATCAAGCGAAATGGCGCAGTTGATTCGCCAAACGGAAGAGCGAGCCAACGCTGAAGCTGACAAAAAAGCAAAGAATATTTTGTCACTTGCGCTGCAACGTCTCTCGAGCGAATCAGTCGCTGAGCAAACGGTGTCAGTCGTGCCGTTGCCTGACGAAGGCATGAAAGGCCGTATTATCGGGCGTGAAGGCCGTAATATTCGGACGTTTGAAGGGCTAACAGGGATTGACGTTATCATTGATGACACGCCAGAAGCCGTGGTGCTCTCAGGTTTTGACCCGATTCGTCGCGAAATTGCACGCATGACGCTTGAGCAGCTTGTCAAAGACGGGCGCATTCATCCGGCGCGCATTGAGGAACTTGTCGCGAAAAATCGCAAAGAACTTGACCGCAAAATGCGCGAATACGGCGAAGCGGCAGCTTTTGAAGTGGGTGCAAACACACTTCATCCCGATCTCATGAAAATCATGGGACGCCTTTATTTCAGGACGTCTTATGGGCAAAATGTGCTTGATCACTCAAAAGAAGTGGCCAATCTTGCGGGGCTTCTTGCGGGTGAAGTGGGCGAAGATGTGGCACTTGCTAAACGTGCTGGCTTTTTGCACGATATTGGCAAGGCGCTTGATCATGAAGTTGAGGGCAGCCACGTCGAAATCGGCACAGAACTTGCGCGCCGCTACAAAGAAAATCCAATTGTCATCAATGCGATTGCCAGTCACCACAACGATACTGAGCCAGAATCAATTATTGCGCTCCTTGTCGCTGCTGCTGACGCGCTCTCTGCTGCGCGCCCAGGCGCGCGTCGTGAGTCGATTGAAAATTACATCAAGCGCCTGCGCGATTTGGAAGAGCTGTCAAACAGTTTCCCTGGTGTGGATCATTCGTTTGCGCTTCAAGCAGGACGTGAGGTTCGCGTGATGGTTAAGCCTGAAAAATTGTCAGACGATGCGATTACTGTCCTTGCGCACGATGTCAAAACACGTATTGAAAATGAGCTGGATTACCCAGGAAATATCCGTGTAACCGTCATTCGCGAAACACGTGCGACAGATATTGCAAAATAAAAGCAATGAAAATCGAAATTTTTTCGATTTTTTTTGTTACATTTTGCCTTTTTTTACGCATAATAAGGTGTAGACAAACTTTGTTCTTGCAAAAAGAAAAAAAATAGGATATAATTTGTTTATAAACTAACTATTAGATTGAGGGAAAAATGGCAGCGAAAAAGAAAAAAAATCTTGAAGGTATTGAGAAAAAATTTGGCGAAGATCGCGAAAAGGCTTTAAACAAAGCGCTTGAAGCGATAGAAAAGGATTTTGGTAAAGGCGCGCTCATGCGTATGGGCGAAACGGCGAATCAGCGCGTGCAAGTTATGAGCTCAGGCTCGCTGGCGCTAGATATTGCACTTGGCGCGGGTGGCTATCCAAAAGGGCGTATTATCGAGATTTTTGGCCCTGAGTCGTCAGGTAAGACGACGGTCGCGCTTCACGCGGTTGCCCAATGTCAAAAAGAAGGCGGCATTGCAGCTTATATTGACGCAGAGCATGCGCTTGATCCGAAATATGCAGGTGCCTTGGGTGTAGACGTGGATCAACTCCTTTTGTCACAACCAGACTCAGGTGAGCAAGGGCTGCAAATCGCAGAGAAATTGATTGAATCTGGCGCGATTGACTTGGTTGTTATTGACTCGGTTGCCGCATTGGTGCCACGTGCAGAAATTGATGGCGAGATTGGAGATTCAACAGTCGGTTTGCAGGCGCGTATGATGTCGCAAGCGATGCGTAAACTCGCGAGCTCGATTAACAAGACAAAAACGATTGCGATTTTCATTAACCAGTTGCGCGAAAAAGTTGGCGTTATGTTTGGATCGCCTGAGACAACGCCTGGCGGACGTGCGCTGAAGTTTTATGCGTCGGTACGTCTTGATGTGCGCGGGACAAAGAAAGTTGAAGAAGGTTCGGGCGACAATAAGAACGCAATCGGTAAAGAAACGAACATCAAGGTCGTGAAGAACAAAATTGCGCCACCGTTCAAAAAAGCGGAAGTTGAAATTATGTTTGGCGAAGGCATTTCAAAAACAGGAGAATTGCTGAAAATCGCGACAGATTTGAACATTTTGAAGAAATCAGGGGCTTATTATTCGTATAACGGCACGAATATTGGGCAAGGGTCTGAAAAAGCGAAGGCTTATCTCAAAGAAAATGAGGCTATTTTTGATGAACTCGACCATAAAGTGCGCGTACATTTTGGCTTGATTGAAGGTGAAACGGAAGAGGCTGCCGAGGCAGAAGAGAAAAAATCTGCCAAGAAATCGAAAAAAGCAGAAACAAAAGAAGTAGAAGAGATTGAAGAAGTCGACGAGATGATTGATCTTCTTGAAGACGAGGAAATTGAAATCGAAGAATAAAACCGATTTAAAAATTTGCTGAAGTGATTCTTAAAATGTTTTGAAGGAAACGTTTTCATTTGAAAAACAATCAAATTGCTATTGACAAACCTGTAAAATACGTTAGAATGAGGTCTATAGATAAATGAGGTTAAAGATTTGATAGCAATATATACTGCACCGTCGTGCACTTCGTGCAAAAAAGCAAAAAATTGGCTCACAAAGCATGATATTAAATTTGTGGAGCGCAATATTATCGCTCAGCCGCTGTCGCCTGATGAGGTGAAAGAGGTACTTTCGAAGTGCGATGATGGAATTGAGGGGCTTGTTTCGTCGCGCAATCGATTTGTCAAGACGCTGGGTGTGAATTTCGAGGATTTGCCTTTGTCGCGTGCGATTAAGCTCATTTCGGATAATCCGCAGATTTTGCGTCGGCCGATTATTATGGACGAAAAGCGGCTGCATGTTGGCTACAATGAAGAAGAAATTCGCACTTTTTTGCCGCGCATGGTGCGCATTCTTGAAAATGCAGACGTGCGGATGCAAAATGTGGGTTAAAAAAGCTGAACTTAGGTTCAGCTTTTTAAAATTCGTAATCGGATAAAGCGTCTGAAATGTCTGAAAAGCTAAAGCCTTTTCGCGCGAGGGCTTGTGTGACGCGTTGTTTGAGATCATAGCCGTCATAGCGTCTGCCAAGACGATTGTATTGTTTGTCGAGCTCGCGCGTAAGTAATTCCTGCTCGGTGTCGTCGTCTTTTTCGATGGTCAGTTGATCAAGCGCATCGGCCGCAACGGAAAATGAAAAGCCTTTGCTGACAAGGTTTTGTTGGAGTTTTTGCTTGAGAAGTTTGGCGGGTGTTCTCGCTGACAGACTTTCAAGCTTTTTTTGTGCCGATTTTGTGGCGAGTTCAAGTTGCAGCTCTTCTGGGAAATTTTCTGTCAGCGCTGACAGAATAATGCTTTCTGGAATGCCGCGTAGAAGCAGCTTTTGCTTGATGGCATAGGGTCCTTTTGTGGCTGACAAAACGGCGGATTCAACCGCGCGCGTGGCATAAGCGTTATCGTCAATGAGCCCAATAGTTGTCAGCTCTGACAAAATGCGTGGAATGTCTGCGCCTGGAATTTCGTGCGCGTCAAGATAAGCCGCCACTTCATGCGCGGTACGGCTTTTAAAGCCCAGATAATAAATCGCGAGACTTTTTCCACGCGAATAATTGGCGTACGCCGAAATCTCCAAAAGTTCGGTTTCGGTGTAAGAGTTGCCTTTGCTGAGCATGAATTTGACAAGGGTATCCTCGGTTACGTAAAGCCTGTCAGTCGGCTCTAGAGCGCTGTCAGCGCTGATAAAATCGTCAAGTGTCAGTTTGTAAAGCCGTTTGAGCTTTTTTATTTCAATAATCTTCATACTTTATTATGCGTATTTTATCATAAAATGTAACCAAAAAATAGAAAAATCTGATGCAAATATAGAAGCGTCAAAGTTGTTCGCGTGTAATGGCGGGAAATCATGCTAAAATAAGATATGATAAATTTACACTTGGGGCAGCGTTTGGCTGTGAAAATTGAGCGCATGGGCATTAATGGCGAAGGAATCGGTTATTTCAAGCGGCGCTTAATTTTTGTGGCTTACGGACTTCCAGACGAAGAGCTGACAGTCGAAATCACGGAAAATCAGCGCAATTTTTCGCGCGCGCGGATTGTAACGATTGACAAAAAATCATCCGATCGTGTGGAGCCCGCTGACAGAGCGTATGCGGAGCTGTCAGAGAGCCACATCATGCATCTCGCTTACGACAAACAGCTGGCGTTCAAGCGCGACGTGATTCGTCAGGCGCTGTATCGTTACAAGCCGCGTGGCTATCAGGGTTATGAGTTGCGTGAAACGCTTGCGGCTGACAAACAGCTGGCTTACAGAAATAAGCTACAATTTCAAATTCGCAAGCTCAAAAACGGGCGCGTGATTGCCGGCCTGTACAAGGAAAATTCGCATCATTTGGTCAGTCTGACAGCTTGCCAGGTTGAAAATTCTGAAAATCAGGCGCTGATTAATGAAATCACACGGCAAATCGAAAACTTGCGGCTGCCCGTTTACGACGAGCGTAAAATCATGGGCATTCGCACCGTTGTCATTCGCCGCGCAGAATTTTCGGGGCAAATTCAGGTGACGTTTGTGCTCTCAAAAGAGCTACATTTGGAGACGCTTGTGGAAAATCTGACAAAGAAATTTCCAGCAATGACAAACGTTTTTGTGAATATCCACCCGCGCAAAAGTTCCGAAATTTTTGGCGAAAAAACGTTTGTGCTGTGGCGTAACGAGCTTGCCAAAGATACGATTACCGAGCGCGTTTCGGGCAATGAATTTGAGCTGTCGCCGCGCGCATTTTTCCAGCTGAATACGGCGCAGGCTGAAAAACTCTACGCCGAGGTAGTGCGCGCGCTCGCGCCGACGAAACAAGACCGCGTGATTGACGCGTATTGTGGCGTGGGAACGATTGGCTTTGCCGTGGCAAAAAAGGTTAAGTCTGTTCACGGCATGGACATTATTCCTGAGGCAATCAACGATGCGCGCGACAATGCGCGCGCGCTTGGTTTCAAGAATTGTCATTATGAAATCGGCAAGGCCGAGGTCGTGATTGCCAATATGTTCAAGTCTGGGCACAAGCCGACGGCGCTGATTGTCGATCCGCCGCGCACGGGGCTTGATGACGCATTGCTTGACGCGCTCGTCAAAAATCCGCCTGCAAAAATGGTTTATGTCAGCTGCAACGCGTCCACGCTTGCGAAAGATTTGGTTGCGCTGACAGACGTTTACAATGTTTCCTACATTCAGTCGGTGGACATGTTCCCGCACACCGCGCGGGTTGAGGCGGTTGTCAAGCTTGAGGCGCGAAAATGAGACTCGAAAAAGCGACGTTTGCGCAGCTGACAGAAATTCTAGCAATTATTGCGTCAGCGCGCGCGTTTTTAGCACGCCAAAAGCTTGATCAATGGCAAAACGCGTATCCTGCGCGCGCTGACATTCTGGCGGATTTAGAGACGGGCGTGGGCTACGTTCTTGTCGGCGCTGACAGAAAAATTTGGGGCTATTGCGCGCTTCTGATTGGCGAAGATGCGCATTACACGGCGATTACTGACGGAAATTGGACCAATGATTCCAAAAATTATGTCACGATTCACCGGCTGGCACTTTCTGAAAATGCACGTGGAAAAGGCGTCGGCAAGCTATTTTTCAAAGCAATTTTTGAGACAATGGCTGACGAAAACCAGCACGATTTTCGCATTGACACGCACGCTGACAACGCCCCGATGAACGCTTTGATTGTTTCAACTGGCTTTAAAAAACGCGGTATCGTGCAGTTTGAAGGCGCACGAATCGCTTACCAAAAGGAGATTTAACATGACCAAACAAGAAGTGCTTGATTTCTGTGCGGCAATTGGCCCGACGTACGCGGACACGCCGTTTGCAGCGATGGAAAAAGGCAGCACGCCGACGATTGTCGTGCGCCATCTGAAAAATAAAAAGGGATTTGCGTATATCAGCGAACGTGAAGCTTACACAAATCTCGCCGTTAAGCTGACGCCTGACGAAAATGATGAGTTGCGCGAGAGCTATCTGGGCGTTATCACGCCAGCGTTTCACATGTCAAAAGCGCATTGGAGCGACATTCCGCTTGATGGCAGAGTTGAAAACGCGGTGATTGAGCGGCTGATTGAGAAATCCTACGATCTAATTAAGCCAAAAAGATAAGAAAAGGAAGCGAAAATGGCACAAACAGAGTCAGAATTTCTGTCAGAGCTGGAAAATTTCGTCAGCGCTCAGCTGACAATTATGGAAAAAGCGCGTCAGATAGCGGCTGACGAAAAACAAACAGACGCCGAAATTCGCTACGAATCGCGCCTGTCAGCTTACGAATTTTTGCGCGGCAAATTTGACAATTTTCACGCTGGCAAAAAATTTAGCGACTTATAAGGAGCGTTTTAGCATGGAAAAAGCACACGAATTTGAATTTTATTTTACGGACGAACGCTTAGCACCCGCAATCCGCGCGCGCATGCAATTGACGCGCCATTTGGTGCATGAACTTTATCCAGACGTCGCCGAGCGCGTCAGCTATGCGATGCCGGGCTTTTATCCCAAAAAGGCGACGAAAGCCACGCAGCAGCTATTTTTGTTGATGGCGAACAAAGATCATCTGGGCATTTATGGCACGCAAGGTCTCGAAGCGTCCGATTTGCCTTACGCGCTTGACATGGGAAAAGGCTCCATTCGTGTGCCGTATGATTTTCCTGAGGACAAATTCCGAAAACTCCTGCAATTTATCATGAAATACAATATGGAACGTCACGGCCTCGATTTGATTCACTGATGGCGCGCATTGACTATCCAAATTGGTTCGCGCGTCTCGCGGTAACGGCCGTTTTCGCGCTGAATGTCGACTGTGCGCTCAATTTTATCTTTCGCCCCGCCGAATTTCTCACTGCTTACGGCCTCTCGGGGCTCGAAGGAATGGCTGCGATTCAAGGGCTCGGCGTCGCCTTTTTGATGTGGAATGCGACCTACCCAGCAGTCATCTGGCAGCCGCGCAAAAACTGCACGCTCTTTGTGATTCTCCTCATTCAGCAGCTCATCGGGCTTGTTGGCGAAAGCTTTATTGCGCTGCACACGACTGGCATTCTGCAACTGTCCATCTTTAAGTTTATTTTTTTTGACGCAGCGGATCTCATCCTTTTGAGCCTCGCATTTGCCTTTTTAGCCCTTGCAAAACCGCGCAAAATTTAGTAAAATGAAACCACTTGAAGGAGTACTCAGCCGAGACTGACAGAAAGATAGCGGCGCTGCAAGCTATCATTTGGAGCTGACGAAGGTTATCAAGTATTATTACATAACAAAATAAAAATAAGAGCTTTTTGTTTGTCAGCGCTGACAACAGAAAGAATTTAGGTGGTACCGCGTGCAAGCGTCCTATTATGGGATATTTGCACGCGGTATTTTTGATAGGAGCCTCATGAAAATCACAATTTTTGGTGATTCCATCACCAACGGCTATACGACGGGCAATGAAAATTATCTGAAAGAGCGGATAGAAGAAAAGCGTCCAGACATTCAGGTTGCGCTTCATGGCATTAACGGCGACGACACTTATGGCTCGCAGTATCGCATCAAGTATGTGCAAGCCGAAAATGCCGACTTGAACTTTGTCTTCTTTGGCGCCAATGACGCCTCACCTTATCATCTGATCCGTCCCGATGAATATCAAGCCAATCTGACGAAGATTGTCACCGCGCTTGGCGCAGACAAAACGGTATTGCTCACGCCGCCTTACTACAACGAGACCGAGCCGACGCATTATAGCAAGCTTTCCGAGGTCAAACTTTTCAGACAAGCACTCCTGGAGCTGGCAG
>JAIRUZ010000026.1 GCA_031254115.1 Streptococcaceae bacterium | reverse complement strand
AAGGCGTGAACTTCGGCACAGAAAATGACCCACAAATCGCGACCATTCTCTTTGGTATCGCGGGTCTTGGCAATGAACATTTGGATCTCATCCAGAGAATTTCAATCTTCTGCTCGGATCTTGAGAATGTTGCAAAACTTGCCGATGCGAAAACGGTAGACGAAATTGCGGGGTATTTTGAAAGCTAAGTAAAAGGAAAAAATCTATGAAAGTAAGAAAGAAAAGCATTTTTGAGGAAATGACTTATGAAGCTTGGCGTGTAAACAGGACGAAACCACGACCCGATTGGGTACAAGAAGCCTTGGATAAGAAAGAGTTAATTTTCCCGTGGGATTGGGAAAATCCTAAGAGTTTTTCTATGCGTCCAGCGGGTAGGAACTCCGCGAATGTTGTGCCAGCAGGCGCTTATGGTTTTGGGAAAACGGTCGCTTATGAGAACGATATCTTAGTTCATAGAGGTCGGGCGATTCTTACTTTTACAGACAGAACGTTGTATTTAAAAAATTATAAAGTGATTGAAGAGGAAAATGATGACTAAAAAAGCAGTGCATTTTGGTGCGGGCAATATCGGGCGTGGGTTTATCGGGCTTGTGTTGTGTGAAAATGGGTTTGAGACAACGTTTGTGGACGTGAATGCGACGGTGATTGATGCGCTGAATGCGCGCCATGCTTACGAGATTGAGCTTGCCGATGATGCAGCGACGAAGCTCGAAGTCTCGGGCGTTTCAGGCATCAACAACAAAGAAACTCCAGACGCGGTAGTAGCAGCGGTTGCCGCGGCCGATGTGGTCACAACAGCAATTGGTCCCAATATCTTGCCATTCATCGCTGAGCTGATTGCAAAAGGTATTCAAGCGCGCGTGGCGGCTGGAAACATGGCACCGCTTGATGTGATTGCGTGCGAAAACATGATTGGCGGCTCTGAATTTCTGCGCACAGAAGTGCTGAAATATGCGAGCGAAGCGGATCTTACGACCATTGGCTTTCCAAATGCTGCGGTCGACCGCATTGTGCCGGGTCAGCATCACGACGATCCGCTGTACGTGGTGGTTGAGCCGTTTTACGAGTGGGTCGTTGACGAGAGCCAGATGAAAAATCTGACGGCGAAGCTTGCTGGCGTTCATTACGCGACGGATTTGCTGCCGTTTATTGAGCGCAAGCTCTTCTCGGTCAATTCGGGGCACGCGACGGTGGCTTACAATGGCGCGTATTATGGCAAAGCAACGATTTTTGAGGCCTTAAAAGACAAAGCTATTTTGTCAGCGCTGACAGAAACGCAAAAAGAGACGCGCAGCTTATTGCTGTCAAAATGGCACGCGTATTTCACAGAAGACGAACTTGTCAGCTACCACGCGACGATTATTTCGCGGTTTGCAAATCCGAAAATTATCGATGATGTCGCGCGTGTAGCGCGCACGCCGATTCGCAAGCTGGGCTACGATGAGCGCTTCATTCGTCCGATTCGTGAGCTCGCCGAGCGCAATCTTTCCTATGCGCAGCATCTGGACACTGTCGGGAAAATCTTTGCGTACACAGACGCAAGCGATCCGCAAGCAGTGGAATTGCAAGAAAAACTGAAAACATCAGCGCTGATAGACGTTGTGCGTGACGTGACAGGGCTTGTAGACGACGCCCTCATTGCCAAAGTTGTTGCGTCCGCTGAAAAGTACAAACGCTAAATGTTTGAACCGTCAAAAATAAGTCAGCTCAATGCGCTTGAGAAACACATTTTTGATTTTGTCATCAAGTCGCCTGACAAAGTTCAGCAAATGACTATTCGTGAGCTGGCAGAAGCTGTGCACGCGTCAACTGCGGCCATCATGCGGCTGTCAGTCAAGCTCGGATTTGCGGGTTTTAGCGAGCTCAAATTTTTCTTGCGTTCAAAAGAAAATGACCGTGAGACATTTGCCAACACGTATCAAGGCTTGATTTCGCTCGACGTTTTCTGGAACACGCTCTCAAGCGCCGCCTTTCAAGACAAATTAGCGCAAGCAGTCGCGCTCATCAATAGAAGCCATTATTGCTTGTTCATGGGCCTCGGGACGTCAAGCTCTCTGGGAAATTACGGCGCGCGTTACTTCAATAATCTGGGCATTAATTCGTTTGATTTTGGCGATATTTTCAGACCCGTCGTGGCTGGTGGCTTTCATGATGTGGTGGCGCTTGTTTTGTCAGTTTCTGGCGAAACGCCAGAGATTATCAAAAAAGTCATCGATCTCAAACACGCTGGCGCATCGATTATTTCTATCACCAACAATGAAAAAAACACGCTCACGCAACTTTCGGATCTCGTTTTTTCGTACAATATGCTCGATGAATACGCGAAAAGTACGCTTGACATCAAGCTGACCACGCAGCTGCCTGTTCTTGCGATTCTTGAAATCCTCGCGCACAAAACGAATCAACTTTCAAAGAAGAAACGCCAGATTTTGTAAAAGATTTCATTTGTTTCAACAACTGAAACAAATGACTAAACCAAGTAAAACAAGCCCGCAGGCTTGTTTTATTTTTCTGAAAAAGGTAAAATAAGAATGTAAGCGCTAACATTGCGCAAAGAAAGGATTTAAAATGGCAGAAAAAGTAATTGCACTCGCGTGTAACGCAGGAATGTCCACTTCACTATTGGTCAGAAAAATGCAAGACGCGGCAAAAGCAAAAGGCAGGGATTATTTGATTTATGCGAAAACAGCCGCCGACGTGGACAATATGCTGGCAGGTTTTGAGGCGGAACGCCCAGACGTGCTGATGATTGGCCCACAAATTGGCTATTTGAAAAAGGAGATTCAAAAGAAAACCGACGCTGCAGGTGTGCCAATGGATGTGATTAACATGCAAGATTATGGCATGATGAAAGGCGATAAAGTACTCGCGGCAGCTGAAAAATTGATGGGGATTGTCTGATGGATGACGCAAGACTAGAGCTTGTGATGGGCATCATCATGCATGCCGGAAATGCGCGCGGACAAGCCTACCAAGCGATTCAACGTGCAAAAGAGGGCGCATTTGACGAGGCGCAAACGCTGCTTGACGACGGGCAAAAAGAACTCGTTGAAGTTCACAATATTCAAACAGAGATGCTCACAAAAGAAGCAAATGGTGAGCACACAGAGATTGATTTGTACATGGTGCATGCGCAAGATCATCTCATGAATGCGATTACGTTTTCCGACTTAGCGCGTGAAGTGATTGAGCTTTATAAAAAACATGCGTAAATTCTATCCAGTCAAAAAGCTAGCTTTTTCTCTTATCCGTGATAAGAGAAGTGTAATAGAAATTATTTTATAAGGAGTTCTAATGAACAAATTTATCAATGAAACCTTGTTGCCGCCGGTAATGAGATTCGTCAACACAAAGGCTGTTACGGCGATTCGTAACGGCATGATGTATCCACTTCCGTTTATCATCATCGGTTCCTTTTTCCTCATTTTGGGGCAATTACCGTATCAACCGCTTCAAGATTACCTCTTTAAAATCGGATTGGCACCCATTTTCTTGCAAGCCAATACAGCGGCCTTTGGGATTATGGCAGTTTGGGCGGCGTTCGGTATTGCTTACGCGTGGGTCAAAGAAGAGGGCTACGAAGGCGCACCAGCGGGTATTACCTCTATTATCGTTTTAGTTCTTTTACAACCAAATTTTAAAGCCGTTGTAGATGCTGCGAGTAAGGCAGTTATGGATCCAACGACGAAAACGCCCCTTCAGACGACTGGTATCCTTGATACTGCTTGGCTCGGTGGTAAGGGCATGATCATGGCAATGGTCGGTGGACTTCTTGTTGGCTGGATTTACAGCTGGTTTATGAAAAAGAAAATCATCATTCGTTTGCCAGAACAAGTCCCAGAAAATGTTTCCAATTCATTTGCGGCGCTGATTCCGTCAGCTGTAATTATCTCGGGCGCAACGCTTATCTACGGTCTATTCCACTATATTGCCAATCAGACACCGATTGAATGGGTTTATGCGGTGATTCAAAGACCTTTGCAAGGGGTCACAGATGGCCCAGTTGGTGTATTTGTTCTCGCTTTCCTGCCTGTATTTCTCTGGTTCTTCGGCGTACACGGCGCAGCCGTTGTGTCGGGCGTTATGTCAGCTTTGTTATTAGCTAATACGCAAGATAACGCCGCTCTCTATAAAGCACATGAACTGACGCTTTCACATGGTGCACATATCGTCACACAGGCCTTTATGGATCAATTTTTGACCGTTACAGGCTCTGGACTGACGATGGGACTTGCTATCTTCCTGCTTTTCTTTGCAAAATCAGAGCAACTTAAAGCAATTGGTAAAGTTGAAATCGGCCCTGCCATTTTCAACATCAATGAGCCTATCTTATTCGGTATGCCGATTGTGCTAAATCCATTTATGGGAGTTCCGTTCATGCTAGCGCCGCTTGCGTCAGGCATCTTGACCTATCTTGCGATTTACACACAGATTATTCCGCCATTCACAGGTATCTTGGTTCCATGGACAACGCCAGCGATTCTTTCTGGTTTATTGGCTGGTGGCTGGCAGGCAATGCTATGGCAGATTCTAATGCTTGTACTTGCGGGCGCAATTTACTGGCCGTTTGCACGGAAATATGACAGGCAGCTTTACGCACAAGAGCAAGAAATGCTCAAAGAAGAGCACGCGGGAATTGAAGCAGCTTAAAATTTGACGAGGCAGTCCAAGAGGACTGTCTTTCACAAGGAGAGTTATGATTGTTGTAAATATTGCACAAAAACAAGATGAAATTCAGGCGTTTGTTGAGGCGCAAGGTTATTCATTTATCAAAAAAATGGGCTTGAAACTCTTTTTTCAAGCGCTGACAGAAGATCCAAAAGCGGAAGCGAAAGAGCTGAAAGCTAAAATCAAGTCAAAAGACGCGTCGATTTTCTTCAGCGTGGATGTGGCAAACGGATGAAAGTGACTGGAGTTTTGCAAGCGCCTGTGGAATTTTTGTTTGATGCGGTGATTGAATCGGCGATGTACGACATCAAAGAGCAAACAGGGCGCACTGCGCCTGGCATAAGTGCCTTGTCTGGCTTTTCGTACACGAAAAAATTTGCCAATCATCAAACGGGGAAAATCACGCTTAGTGAAATTGTGCGGCCGCGTGTGTACGAATTTATGACGGAAACAGAGGTGAATGGTTTCACGACGCGCTGGGAATTTGAGCAACAAGACGCAAAGCACACAAAAATCACAGTTTCAGAGAAGCGCTTATCCAAAACGGAACGCCAATGGACGAACGATTTGATGATGGGCATTGTGCTGCATCACGCGAAACGCAAACGCATTCTGTCCATTTTGCGCGGGCTTGAGGCGCAGTACAAAAAATGAAGGCACGAATGGGAAATCAGCTGATTGACGTTTGGCAGATTACGCGCGATGAAGCGGCGCTGCCTGATTTTGTGCGCGAACTTTTTGAAACGCGTAAGCTCAGCTGGCAGCAAAATTTCTTTGGCGCATGGACCGTGAGCGTCGGCAGCAATCTGGGCGCTGACAGCGCAATTCCAGGCTTCTGGCTCATTCTGTCAGCTGATGGCACGATTCGATTTGTGGCTGACAATGTATTTTTAAAAAAATATGAGCGTTTGGAATGAGGGGGACACGATGAAATTTCTGAAATTAGAAACGAAACCGTCATTTGGCATTGTTGGGTACAGGAAAAGCACGAGCGTCGAAAATAATGCCAATTTGTCAGACATTCCGCGCTTTTGGCGTGAGCTGACGGCCGCACAGCAGCAGGCGCTGAGCCAGATTTTGATTGCTGGGCACGCGGGCATGATTGGCGTTTCAGCGAATGAAAAGAAGGGGCATTTTGATTATTGGCTGGCCGTCGTGAGTTTGAAAAATGCTGTCAGCGCTGACAGATTTGAACGTTTAGAGATTCCTGAGGCAAATTATGCGGTCTTTTCGGTCAAGGGAGCTTTGCCCGAAGCGCTCGAGCAGGCGTGGCGTGAGATTTATCAGGATTGGCTACCGCAGTCAGGTTTTCAGTTGGCTAATCGGCCGCAGATTGAGTGGACACCGGCGGGAAAAACGCAGTCTCAGGATTATGGCTGCGAAATTTGGCTGGCCGTAGAAGCAAAAACAGCGTCAGGCGGGGCTTGGAAAAGTGTTGTAGCGCAATATGAAGGATTCAAAAAATGAAAACACTTTATCTGATGCGGCACGGCGAGACGCGCTTCAATCAGCTGCACAAAATTCAGGGCGCGTGCGATTCGCCGCTGACAGAAAAAGGCAGGCGGCAAGCACAAATTGCGCGCACGTACTTTGTCAGCCAGCAGATTCAATTTGGCGCGGCTTACAGCTCGACGCAAGAGCGCGCATCAGATACGCTCGAAATCGTCGCGCCAAACCGTGCCTACACGCGCCTGAAAAGCTTGAAAGAATGGGATTTCGGCCGCTTTGAAGCCGAGTCGGAAGACTTAAATCCAAAAGCGGTGCCTTACGGCGACTTTTTCGCAGCTTTTGGCGGCGAAAGACAAGCGCAAGTCGAGGCGCGCATGCTGTCAGCGCTGACGGAAACGCTCAAACAAACCGACGCAACAACGGTTCTTGCCGTTTCACACGGTGGCGCGCTGGCGTGTTTTACGCGCGCGACGGGCAATCAAATGCCGACTAATCTCAAAAATTGTTGCATTTTAAAATTTAGTTTTGACGAAACTCAATTTGTGCTGGAAGACGTGATTAACCACGATTTCAGCATGTTAGAAAAGGAATAAAATGACATTACCAAAAGATTTTTTATGGGGCGGCGCAGTGGCGGCGCATCAGCTGGAGGGCGCGTGGAACATGGACGGCAAAGGGCCATCAGTCGCCGATGTGATGACGGCGGGCGCAAACGGCGTTGAGCGGCAAATCACGGACGGCGTGGTCGCGGGCCTCAACTACCCCAATCACGA
>JAIRUZ010000003.1 GCA_031254115.1 Streptococcaceae bacterium | reverse complement strand
GTGGTTTACATTGCCATGGACAAGGCGCAGCTGACGAAAAGCTGGGTCAATAAAATCATCGAAAGCCCTGTGTATCCGCTGATTACCGTCAGAAATTGGAACACGATCTTGAAGCTGTCAGAGCTGATAGACGCACGATTGGAGACGACACATGATGACTGAACTTGAACAATTGCTTGAAGCTTTTACACCACGCGGCGCGCAGGAAATTTCAGATATGCAGATTTTCAAACGAGCGGCGACAGATCCGTCAGCGCTGACACGGGACGCATTGGCGCATTTTACGGCGTCAGCGATTGTGCTGAATCCGCAGCACGACAAGATTTTGGGGATTTTTCATAAAATCTATCAAAGCTGGGGCTGGCTGGGCGGACACGCGGACGGTGACGGCGATTTGCTGGCTGTCGCAAGGCGCGAAGTCGAGGAAGAGAGCGGGCTGACAGAGTTAAAAATTTTATCTGACGCTCCGATTTCGATTGAAGATTTGACGGTCGCGGGCCATGTGCACCGCACGCGCGGTTATGTGTCAGCGCATTTGCATCTGAACGTGACGTTTCTTTTTGAGGCGGACGACACAGCACTTTTGCGGCAAAATAAAGCGGAAACAGGCGGTATTGCTTGGATTCCCATTGATGAATTTGTCGAAAAATCAACGGAGCCCGAGATGAAAATCATCTATCAAAAGATAATTTCAAGGATTGGAGAATGGCATGGCTGAGCAAAATTGGCTCAAAATCAGCGTGAAGGTTTCACGTGAAACAGAAGAAATGATTTCCGCGTTGCTTGTCACAGCGGGCGCTGACGGCGTTGAAATCGAGGACACGCAGGATTATTTGTCAGCCGCGACAGATTTTGGTGACGTGATGCCTGAAATCGAGCAGGCGGACACGATTGTCATTTCCGCGTATTTCCCCGAGGCAACGGTCACGCCTGAGTTTTTAATCACTTTGCGTGAAAAAGTCGCCGAATGTGGCGATTTCGAGCTGACAACCGATAGACTCGCCGAAGCAGACTGGGCGAACGCTTGGAAACAGTATTTCCAGCCTGTTCGCATCTCGCGTCAGCTGACAATCGTGCCGAGTTGGGCAAATTATCAGGCGACCTCTGAAAACGAGAAACTCATTTTCCTAGACCCTGGCATGACTTTCGGCACAGGCACGCATCCAACCACGAAAATATCCCTCTGGGCGCTGGAAATGGTGCTGCGCGGTGGCGAAACCGTGCTTGACGTTGGGACAGGCTCAGGCGTTCTCGCGATTGCTGGCGCATTGCTTGGCGCGAAAGAAATCTACGCCTACGATCTTGACGCGACCGCCGTCCGAGTCGCCAAGGAGAATATCGCGCTCAATTCCACAACGACCGCAAAAATCCACGTCGCAGCAGGCGATTTGCTTAAGAACGTCACCCAAGACGCCGAGGTGATTGTGGCGAATATATTGGCTGATGTTTTGCTCCTCATGATTGATGATGCGTTCAAATTGGTAAAAGATAGTGGAACACTCATTTTGAGCGGGATAATTTCAGGAAAGCGTGAATGTGTGCTGAATAAAGCCATAGAGGCAGGTTTCCAACTAGACACTGCAATGCAACAAGGTGAATGGCATTGCCTGGTTTTAAAGAAACAAAAGGAAGAACTATTTTTCGGATAATTGTAAATGAAAAACCCGTGAACCCTTTTGGTATAAAGGAATTTAAGATGTGTAAAGTATCTGTCAACTTGCTTTACACTACCTTTACGCCAAAGAAAAAATCAGCTTTAGGTAAAAATTCTTGAAAAAGACTTCACAAAGTCGTAACGTGATGAAAGAATTAGAAAACAATTTAGTTTTTGTCATGGGAATTTATGAAATATAGGAAAAAAATATTTAGAAAATGTATTGTAACGCTTGGCTCTTGCTACTTTTACCAACAATCTCGTACAAAAGTGTTAAGCCCACCATTGCGAATACAGCTAAAAAAGCAGTGGACTTGTCTCAAAGCACAGGTACCACAATTTTGACATCCAGTACGGTCGTGATTGATCCCAGAGTAACAAGCACAGGCACAGTCGTTGACGAAACAAAAGCAGCGACTTCAACTGTTTCTAACACTACAGGTACAACGTCTCCTATAACAAGTAACCTCTTGGCTCCACTTTCACCAAACCAAGATCCCAAAATAGATGGTATAAAAGTCTCAGGCTCCATAAATAATGATATGACAGGCTCGGAAGTGCTAGATAACCTTGAAGTCAAGATTGATTCTAAAATATTACAGCGAATAATCTCTTAATTTCTGACGGGCTTCACTGGCCAACCGTTGACCTAATTCGTGGAGCAGCGTTCGGGACCATCTCAAATACGAACTTGGGCGTGGATGGTTCAACCATACCTGCGACAGCTCATACATTCAATCCGGGAGATTCAGGACGCATCACCGATGTCGGTCAAACTCTCTCAGGTATCAAGCTTGACATGCTTTACAGATCCCGACCCCACAAGGCCGCCTTTACAGGTGAACAAAACATTACAGGCGCAGACGGCAACTCCATCGTGGCGCTGTATTATGGAACTAACCAGTTAGATCTCCTCTATCAAGTGGTACTCTCAGGTACCGTAATCGAAGCACCAGTTCTCGCTTCCTTTATCAGTACAGACATTGACAACGGACAAGGTGTTAGCACGAATCTGAATAACATTCTCACCGTTACACCTAGTACAACCAATCTCCAAGATGATGGCAAGATTAAATATGACACAAGCAACCAAAATCTGAATGGTGCGTCAAGTTTGCCTTATGGTGGTTATCTCGGTGTCGGCTTTGTGCCTCACTTTGATTATCATTTCTACAGTCCAGCGCCTGCGATGTCAGGGACATCTCTTGCTTACTCTGCAGGTGTGCGCTATGACTTGTTTGGCAGTGCGCTTCAAGCTCACTTAATCACGCAAACGCGTGTACACGGCCAGATTTTTTATTATGACAATCAGAATAACCAGTTCCATAACTCAGATCCATTCATCTGTTTCCCCGATACAGACGTAAACATTCCGATGTCGCACTTTGACAACTACGCCCAAGATTCTTGGGAGGAGACAGGAAGTTCTAACTCCCCAGTTTTAAATTGGCATTATACAAAACTCAGTACCGTTACAATCAACTTCTACGGCACAAATGGCGTGTATCTTGGGAGTAATTCCGATACAGAGCGTGCAGGAACACCCTATAGCTTTGATGCCCCAAA
>JAIRUZ010000018.1 GCA_031254115.1 Streptococcaceae bacterium | reverse complement strand
ATGCTGAGTGTCACTTTTTCAGTGAATTGCGGCTCAAAAACAGTCAATTCACGCGCTGACAAGAGGTTCTGTAAGCTATCAAATTGCTGATAATCAAGCGTTAAGCGGATTTCTTGCTGCCTGACTTTTTCTGTCAGTCGTGCCTGCCTGACAGCTTCAGAAACGCTGCCCGCGTACGCGCGAATGAGCCCGCCAGAACCCAATTTTACGCCACCAAAATAGCGCGTAACAGTCGCAAGAACGCCTGTCAGCTCCATTTTCTTCAACACATCAAGTATCGGAACGCCCGCCGTACCTGACGGCTCGCCATCATCGCTGTAACGCTGAACTTCCTGCGCATCGCCCAAAACAAACGCCCAGCAAGTATGCGTCGCCTTGGGATTCTCCGCCACGACTTTTGCCAATTTTTCGAGCGCCTCCTCAGTGCTTGAAATGCGCGTCAGACGGCACTTAAAGCGTGATTTTTTGATTTCTTGCTCAGTTGAAATTTCCTCAAAAATCGAAAACATACTTTATTTTAGCAAATTTTGGTTACATTTCGCACTTTTTTACGCATAATAAGTATGGAGAATTTTTTTGGCCGCTTTTTGACGAAAAACGAATGCGATTCGTCCCTCAAATTTAATGAAATCCCTGGCATGACAGTCATTTCAGCTGATAAAATCCGTTGTAATCGTTGCGGCGAAATTTCTCAGAAATCAGACGTCGCGCTTCCAATCGGCAGCTTTTATTGTCCCGCTTGCATTACACTTGGGCGCGTTCGCTCAGACGAAAAGTTGTATTTCCTTCCTCAAAAAGACTTTGCATCCTTAAAAGCGCTCAGATGGCAAGGCACGCTCACGCCGTATCAGCACGCGATTTCGGAGCAGCTCGTCGAAAGTTTTCGCAAGAAAATAAATAGCCTCGTGCACGCTGTGACGGGCGCCGGCAAAACAGAAATGACTTATGCTGTGATTGACGCCTGTTTGCGCGATGGCGGCGCCGTCGCTCTTGTTTCGCCGCGCATTGATGTCGTGACGGAGTTGCACAGTCGACTTTCGCGCGATTTCACGCTCAAAATCCCGTGCCTACACGGGCACGGCGAGCCCTATTTTCGGAGTCCGCTCGTCATCGCGACTACGCACCAGTTGCTGCGCTTCAAGGCGGCGTTTGACCTCATCATCATTGATGAAGTCGACGCTTTCCCGTTCGTGGACAATCCTGTGTTGTATCACGCCGTAGAAAATGCCAAAAAACCTGCAGGTGCGCTCATTTATCTGACTGCAACTTCAACTGATGCGCTAAATCGGCAGATTAAGTCAGGCAGCCTTCAAGAATTGCATCTTGCCAGACGCTTTCACGGCCAACCACTCGTCACGCCGCGCACTATTTGGCAGACACATTTTCTGTCAGCGCTGACAAGGCAACGCCTGACAGATTTTCCGCTGCTTATTTTTGCACCAACGCTTGACGCTGGCGAAAAACTATTGCATCAGCTGACAGAAAAATTTCCACACGAAAAAATAGCCGCTGTCAGCTCACAGACCGAAAATCGGCTGCAGCTCGTCGAAGATTTCAGGCAAAACAAACTGACAATTCTTATCAGTACAACGATTCTTGAACGCGGCGTCACATTTCCACGCGTTGATGTTTTTGTCTTTAATAGCGAGCATATAAATTTCACAAAATCTGCCCTCATCCAAATCGCTGGACGCGCTGGACGTGCGCCAGAACGCCCGACTGGTCTTGTCTATTTCTTTCATTACGGGCGAAATAAAGCCATCAACAGCGCCATTTCAGACATTCGACAGATGAACACACTCGGAGGATTTCACCCATGAATTGCCTTTTATGTAATCGCGACGTGCCGCAAAATTTACAATTTCATGACCTCTTTTTATTGCGCCAAACGCAGTCCAGTCTTTGCGCGCGCTGCCGCGCGCAGTTTGAAAAAATCCCCAATGCGCATTGTCCGCGCTGCTACAAGCCCGGAACAAGTAGCCTTTGCAACGACTGCAAACGTTGGGAATCACAGGGCGTGCCTATTCAGCACACCGCCGTTTTTTCCTACACGCCAGCCATGCACGACTATTTTAGCCATTACAAATTTATCGGCGATTTCAGGCTGCGCGGTGTTTTCGCGCCTTATTTCAAGCAACTCCCGAAAGGATATACGCCTGTTCCCATTCCCGTCAGTCAAAAGCGCCTTCAAGAGCGCGGCTTCAATCAAGTCACCGCTTTTCTTGACGCCGAAAAAATTCCCTATACAGAACTTCTTCAAAAATCCGAAACGCTCAAACAATCAAGCCTTTCACGCACCGAGCGTCTCGCCACGAAGAATCCATTTTTTGTGGCTCCAAATCTTCAAATTCCGTCCAAAATTTGCCTCGTCGATGACATTTATACGACAGGCGCAACGCTCGTGCACGCACGCGAGACGCTCAAAAAAGCCAGCCCAAAGACTGACATTATCTCCTTTTCTCTCTGCCGCTAATCAAAATTAATGAAAAAATAACACCCAGATTTTAGGCAGAAAAATGACTGCACCGCAAATCGCCGAAAAAAACGAAACGACCAAAACTGAGCCCGCCGCCATATCTTTCGCGCGCTTTGCGCGCATATGAAACTTATAATCCGCCGCCAAATCCACCACATTTTCCATCGCCGAATTCATCAATTCAGCAGCCAGAACGATAAAAATCGCGCCTAAAAGCAAAAGCCATTCCTCAGGAGAAACCCTAAAAAAAATCCCAGCCACAATCACCAGAACGCCTGTCAGCAAGTGTTTACGCATGTTGCGCTCTTCACGAATGGCTGCCCAAATCCCTGATAACGCAAATTCAAAACTTGAAATAAAATCTGCATTTTTCCAGCGCGAGCGCACAGATTTCTCAGGCGTACGTCCATCTTTGAAATCAAGCTCATCAAAAAGCTTGACTTCCTCCGTATCCTGGACACTCTTATCTTCACTATTCATTGCGCTTATTATAACAAAAATCCAGCCAATACGCCACGATTTAACCCCAAGTTAAGCGTAACTCGTTTCGCTACAAGCTCTGATTAACCTATGCTTTCTATTCCCTGTCAGCGCTGACAGAATGCCTGATTTCCCTGTATTCCAAAATTGTCAGAACAATCATCAAAATGTCAAGCAGCGTGACGAGAATCAAAAACACCGAATGCGTGTGCGTGAAATCCCAGATTTGATAAATGATGAAGCCTGTAAAGACGGCCATCGAAAATGGATAGGCCCAGAGAATTTTCTTCCACAAAAGTAAAAGCGTTATTAATTTGATGAGCCCATGCGCAAGCAAGTAAATCGCCGCTAGAATCTGTGCGCTCGTTGTGAAATGCTGTCCAAAATTAATCAAAAGTCGCGCAATTAAATCATGCGAGTCTTCATGAAGTTCGCCGCGTGTCAGCCACAAAATCACACGATTCAGACGGCTCGGCGTGACAAAAAACATCGCAATGCCACCTATCACTTCAAAAGTTGCAAAAAGCGTTTTGGCTAGCAGCACCAAATCAAACGCTTTGTCAACGCGCGTTCCGCCTTCAAAATTCACATGATTTTGTTTCATTTGCCTATTTTAGCATTTTTGAAAGCAAAAGATTCAGTCTGTAGACTGAATCTCAACGAGTTTGCCGTGACATTTTCCGCAGCGCATGACGCGTGTGTTGATGCGGCGTGTCCGCGGGTACGTTTGCCCGCACGTTTTGCAACCATACAGATGATTGATTTTTCGTGGCGCAATTTGTGGCGCAAAGCGCGAGCCACCGACCTTTTCAAGCAATTGTTTGAAATCCGCGTCTTTGTGCTGATAACCTTTGTGCTGCAAATAAAGATGATAATGGCACAGCTCATGAAGCACAATTTTCTTAAATGCGAGCGCATCTCCTGCCATTTTCGGATTAAAATCCAAGTGTTTATCTTTCGGAAAAAATCGCCCACCTGTTGTGCGCAGTCGCGAATTCCATCTTGCCGTATGCAAAAATGGCCGCTCAAAATAAGTTAGCGACAGTCGATTTACAAATTCTGTTAATTCTTGAGACGTCATAAATAAGAACAAAAAACTCCCGAAGGAGTTTGATGATTAGAGTTGTTTGTTGTAGTACTCAACGACAAGCGCTTCGTTGATTTCTGGATTGACTTCGTCGCGCTCAGGAAGACGCAAGAATTTGCCTTCGAGTTTCTCAGGATCAAACTCAACGAAGTTCACGCGTCCGCGTGTCGCTTCTACTGCTTCAACGATTGCAGGGACTTTGAGAGATTTCTCACGTACCGAAATCACTTGACCTGGCTCGATTTGCGCTGATGGAATGTCCAAACGTTTGCCATCAACCAAGATATGACCGTGATTGACAAATTGACGAGCCTGACGGCGCGTCGTCGCAAGGCCAAGACGGTAAACGACATTGTCCAAACGTTGCTCAAGGAGAGTCATGAAGTTGAAACCAACTGTTCCCTCTTTGATTTTCGTTGCGCGCACGTAAAGGTTACGGAATTGACGCTCCGTTACGCCGTACATGAAGCGAAGTTTCTGCTTCTCAGCAAGTTGCAACCCGTATTCAGAAAGCTTTGAACGATTGTTTGGACCGTGTTGACCTGGGACGTAGTTACGACGTGCAAGTTCTTTACCTGAACCAGTAAGTGAGATACCGTAACGACGGCTTTGTTTCCATGATGGACCTGTATAACGTGACATATAAATGTCCTCCTCAAATTTTTATTTGAAGAACTTGACCAACTTTAGGTGCGTGCATTCCATCTTCGCATGACAGCTTAGCTACTTTACAGTGGTGAAATGTGGACGCGCTCCCTATTTGGCTGCTGAGTTCAACTTAAAGATTATAACAAAAAAATATAAAAAAATCAAGTAAGTAATACTAGTG
>JAIRUZ010000012.1 GCA_031254115.1 Streptococcaceae bacterium | reverse complement strand
GGCTTGACGCGTCAGAGGCCGTGCTTGCGTCCGCGAAATCAGGTATTGGCATTGAAAAAATTCTTGAGCAAATAGTTGAGAAAATCCCAGCGCCGTCAGGCGATGTTGAATCGCCGCTTAAGGCGCTGATTTTTGATAGCGTGTATGACAGCTATCGCGGCGTCATTTTGCAAATTCGTTTGGTGGACGGCACGGTCAAAGTGGGTGATAAAATACGCTTGATGTCAAACGGCAAAGAATTTGATGTCACAGAAGTTGGTATTTTCACGCCAAAATCTGTCAGTCGCGATTTTCTCATGGCGGGCGACGTGGGCTATCTCGCGGCGAGTATCAAGACAGTTGCTGACACGCGCGTGGGCGATACGATTACATCAGCTGACAATCCAGCAAACGAGCATCTCGCAGGCTACAAAAAAATGAATCCGATGGTTTTTGCGGGTGTTTATCCTGTTGAGTCAAACAAATACAACGAGCTGCGCGACGCGCTTGACAAATTGCAGCTCAATGACGCAAGTTTGCAATTTGAGCCTGAAACATCGCAAGCGCTCGGTTTTGGATTTCGCTGTGGCTTTTTGGGTCTCTTGCACATGGACGTGATTCAAGAGCGCCTGGAGCGCGAATTTGACCTTGATCTCATCATGACAGCGCCGTCTGTTATTTATCATATCATTTTGACTGATGGCACGTTGCTTGAAGTTGCGAATCCGTCCGAATTTCCAGACCCAGTCAAGATTGACACCATTCAAGAGCCATTTGTCAAGGCACAAATCATGGTGCCAAACGACTATGTCGGCGCTGTGATGGAGCTTGCGCAGCGCAAGCGTGGCGAATTTGTGACCATGGATTATCTCGACGCAAATCGCGTCAATGTGATTTATCATATTCCGCTGAGCGAAATCGTGTTTGACTTTTTTGACAAACTGAAAAGCTCAACCAAAGGTTATGCTAGCTTTGACTACGAAATCAGTGATTATCGTCCGTCAAATCTTGAAAAACTTGACATTTTACTCAACGGCGACAAAGTCGATGCGCTCAGTTTCATTGCCCACAAAGAATTTGCCCAAGAGCGCGGACGTTTCATCGTCGAAAAACTTAAAAAATTGATTCCACGTCAGCAATTTGAAGTGCCGATTCAAGCGGCCGTTGGCAATAAAATTCTTGCGCGTAGCGACATCAAGGCGCTCCGAAAAAATGTCCTTGCCAAGTGTTACGGCGGCGATATTTCCAGAAAACGCAAGCTTTTGGAGAAACAAAAAGCTGGCAAAAAGCGTATGAAAGCCATCGGCAGCGTCGAGGTTCCACAAGAAGCCTTCTTGTCAGTCCTCAGCATGGACGACGACGATTAACCAAAGCTGATATCCGCGCCCTTTTCTAAACGACGGACAAGTCATCGCTTATTATCTGTCTGGAAACATGAAAAAGAATGTCATTGACTGGGCTGAGAGCACAGATATTTCACGCACGAATAATACAGCCCTTTATTGAGTCAAATCTGCTCAAAAGACACTAGAATCCCTGAAAAAACGGGGATTTTTTGGTATAATTAGAATAATTGAAGCTGTTTTTAAACCTTGCTTTTTCGTCTTTAGAAACAAGTCTCTTATTTAGTTAGGATTTCAAGTGGAAGATAAAAATTTAATTGATGTTAATTTAGCGTCAGAAATGAAGACGGCGTATATTGATTATGCGATGTCTGTTATTGTGGCGCGGGCGATTCCAGATGTTCGTGACGGCCTCAAACCTGTTAATCGCAGGATTCTCTACGGCATGAATGAGCTCGGGAACACGCCTGATAAACCGCACAAGAAATCGGCGCGTATCACGGGCGATGTCATGGGTAAGTATCATCCGCACGGTGATTCTGCGATTTATGATGCGATGGTGCGCATGGCGCAATGGTGGAGCTACCGCCATATGCTGGTCGATGGGCACGGAAATTTTGGATCGATGGATGGTGACAAGGCGGCGGCTTCGCGTTATACAGAGGCGCGCATGTCAAAGCTTTCGATGGAAATGTTGCGCGATATTAACAAAAACACGGTTGATTTTGCGGATAATTACGATGGGACAGACCGCGAACCAGTGGTGCTGCCAGCTGCATTTCCGAATCTTTTGGTCAATGGTACGACGGGAATTGCGGTTGGCATGGCGACGAATATTCCGCCGCATAATCTGGGCGAGACGATTGCAGCGACTGAAATTTTACTGGAAAATGAAGACGCGACAACGGCTGATTTGATGGCTGCATTGCCTGGTCCTGATTTTCCGACAGGCGCGCTGATTATGGGGCGTAGCGGCATTCGTCGGGCGTATGAGACGGGCAAAGGTTCGATTACGCTGCGGGCAAAATCAGATATTGAAACGGCGAAAAATGGCAAGGAAACGATTGTTTTCACTGAAATGCCATACATGGTCAATAAAGAAAATCTCGTCAATCACATCAAAAATCTGGCCAATGAGAAGAAAATTGACGGCATCACGGCCGTACGTGATGAATCATCGCGCCTGGGGATTCGCGTGATTGTTGATGTCAGACGTGACGCATCGTCGGGCGTGATTTTGAATAATCTGTACAGGCTGACAGCACTCCAGACGAATTTCAGCTTTAACATGCTGGCGATTGAAAATGGTGTGCCAAAAGTACTCGGTTTGCGGCAGATTCTCGCAGATTATATTGCGCACCAAAAAGAAGTTGTCACGCGTCGCGTGCAATTTGACAAAAATCGCGCCGAGGCGCGTGCGCATATTTTGGAAGGTTTGCGGATTGCGCTTGACAATATTGACCGCATGATTACGCTGATTCGTGAGTCGCAAACGGACGCCGAAGCGCAATCGCAGATGATGGCCGAATTTGGGCTGACAGAAAAACAATCGCAAGCGATTCTTGATATGCGTTTACGGCGGCTGACAGGACTTGAGCGCGACAAAATCGAAGCTGAATATCAAGACTTGCTCGCGCTGATAGCTGATTTGACGGACATTCTTGCGAAACCTGAGCGCGTGCGCCAGATTATCAAAGAAAATCTTGAGGAAATTCGCACGAAATATGCGGACGCAAGGCGCACAGAAATTCTTGACGGCGGCGTACAATCGATTGAGGATGAAGATTTGATTGAGGTCGAGGACGTGCTGATTACGCTGTCAAATAAAGGCTACATCAAGCGTTTGTCAAATGACGAATTTCGTGCGCAAAAGCGCGGCGGGCGCGGCGTGCAAGGCATGGGCATGTCAGACGACGATTTTGTGCAGCATTTGATTTCGACGAGCACGCACGATTTTCTCTATCTTTTCACAAATACGGGACGCGTGTTCAGTCTGAAAGGTTATGAGATTCCTGAGTATGGGCGCACGGCGAAAGGTTTGCCCGTGCAAAATCTTTTGAAACTCGCTGATGGCGAAAAAATTCAGACGATTTTGAATATTGAGCAGGGGCTGACAGACAAATATCTGTTCTTCACGACAACCAAAGGTCTTGTCAAACGCACAAATATTGAGCAATTTAGCAATATCCGCACAAATGGACTCAAAGCGTTGAATTTGCGCGAAGATGATGAGCTGATGAATGTGCTTTTGACTGACGGCGGCCTGGAAATCATTCTTGGCACGCACAACGGCTTTAGCGTGCGTTTCAAGGAAGATTTGATTCGCGATATGGGTCGCGCGGCTGCGGGTGTGAAAGGCGCGACTTTGCGCGAGGACGACTATATCGTGGGCGCAAGCGTGATAAACGAGGCGCAAGAAGTTCTTGTCATTTCTGAAAAAGGGCTTGGAAAACGCACTTCTGCGCGTGAATATCCGACAAAAGGCCGCGGTGGCAAGGGCATCAAGGTCATGAATGTCACGGCGAAAACGGGTCAGCTCGCGGGTCTTGTCACGGTCAATGGCGACGAGGATATTATGGTGATTACGGACACAGGCGTTATCATTCGCACGGGCGTAGAAAATATTTCGCAGACTGGGCGCGCCACGCAAGGTGTCAAGATCATGCGGCTAGATGATGACGCGCAAATTGTGACATTTGCATTGGTTGAAAAAGAAGAAGTGTCAGCTGACGAAGAACTGCAAGCGCTGACAGAAAATAAAGAAGATGAAATTCAAGAAACTAACTAAATTTTTAGCTCTATCAGCGCTGACAGTTTTTGCTGTCGGCGTTTTGAGCGCTTGTAAGACAACTGCCAGCACAAGCGACACATTGCTCTCAGATTCAGACAAAATTGTCGTCGAAAAAGACACAATGGGCACGACTGTGACTGTCACGTCGTACACGCCAGGCACGAAAACGGCGGCTGAAAATGCGTTGAAAATTGCAGAAAATTACAACACATGGACAACCGTCAGCCAAACAGGCTCGCTTGTTGATGCCATCAATGCAGCGGCAGGAACGGGCAAACCCACGAAAGTCTCAGACGAAATTTTCACGCTGATAAATAATGCGTACAATCTGTCTGACCAAGGCACAGGCTACGACGTCACCGTTGGCCCTTTGACGCAGCTCTGGCACATTGGTTTTCCCGATGCGAAATTGCCCACGCAAAGCGAGATTAACGCCGTTTTGCCGCTGATAAACTACAAATTTATGCAGCTTGATAGTAAGAATCACACTGTTTATCTGACGAAAAAAGGCGCACAGCTCGATCTCGGATCGATTGTCAAAGGCTATGTGGCGCGGCTGATGACGACGTATCTGAAAGCGCACGGCATGAAAAATGGCATTATTGACCTTGGCTCAAGCTCGCTCTATATCATGGGGCATTCGCCGCGCGGCGCAAACACCAAGTGGAATGTCGGCATCAAAGACCCGAATAACCCAAACGGTGACAATCTTGGCATCGTGACCGCCGAAAATCAATTTATTTCAACTTCGGGGATTTACGAGCGCACGCTGAAAGTCGGCAACACAACTTATTCTCACATTTTGAACCCGAAAACGGGCTTTCCGTTTGACAACGACATTCAGTCTGTCACGATTGTGGGAAGTGATAATCCGACCTTTGGCGACGGCGTAACAACCACAATTTTTGCGCTTGGCACGAAAAAAGGGTATGATTATGTCATGAAACACGGCTATCAAGCGATTTTTGTTGATAAAAACAACAAAGTTTATGTGACGCCTGGCATGAAGAGCATTTTCACGCTAAATTCTAAAGGCAACTATAAAATTGCGGATATTTCAACGCTTAAAGGAAACGGATGATGAAAAAGCGATTATTGATTTTAGGGAGCTTGCTTGTCCTTGCAGCTGCTGTGATTGTGGGTTTTAGGACGTTTCAGCCATCAACAACCCCCAAAGTGCGCATGAGTAGCTCATCTTCGAGTAGCAGCCGCGTAGCTTCGTCCAGCTCAAGCTCAACGGCGCCTGTGCACGCGTACGCTACGGACATGGCAGCTGCTATAAAAGCGCAACCGTTGCCTGTTTTAGGCGGCATTGCGGTGCCTTCTGTCAATGTCAATCTTCCGATTTTCGCGGACGCGTACACCGACGAGGATATTTCGATGGGCGCAGCCAAAGTGAAAACGGGCATTGTCATGGGAAAAGGCAATTATAGCTTAGCGAGCCATGAGATTATCGCGGGCGCAATTGACGGCTGGGAAAAGCTGTTGTTTACGCCGCTTCATCAGCTGAAGATGGGCGCGATGATTTATGTGACGGACGAGAAGACGATTTACAGCTACAAGGTTTATAAAATTTTTGAGACGACGCCCGACGATATTTCGGTGCTGGACGTTGTGCCTGGCAAGAAAATTGTGACGCTCATCACATGCCTTGGAACGGGTGAAACGCGCGAAATTGTGCAAGGCGAACTTGTCAGCGCTGACAAGTTTTCAGACGCGCCAGAAAGTGCCCAAAAAGCACTTCTAAAACCTTACAATCAGCTTTCATGGGAAGCGTGGCCGTGGAAATAGATTCCATTTTGTTTAATCCATAAAATATGGTAAAATAAAGATGAAAGGCAACTTATGGCAAAAAATCGTAGAAGACAAAAAAAGAGAAAATCTTGGAAAAATTGGCTGCTCAATATCGCCATTATTTTGCTGGTGCTCGTTGGGCTCGGACTTATTTTCAACAAAGAAATCCGAAATTTTGTGATGGCTGGCACCGTCAATAAATTGCAAGTCTCGAATTATTCGGCCGATCAGCTCGCGAAAAATAAAGCAAATTCCACGGGCGATTATAATTTTAAAGATGTCCAGTCGGTCAATTTTAATACGGTCATGAAAGCCATGCAAAATGCGCAGCAACTGCCAACCATTGGCGGGATTGCGGTGCCTGAGGTTGGAATTAATTTGCCGATTTTTGCGGGCGTCGGTAATTTGCAGATTTCTGCAGGTGCGGGCACGATGAAAGAAGAGCAAGTGATGGGCAAGAAAAATGGCAATTATGCGCTTGCCTCGCACCATATTATTCCTGGTTATTTTGCGAATGGCGAAAATATGCTTTTTAGTCCGCTCGACCGCGCAAAAACGGGCATGAAGATTTATTTGACAGACAAAGCGGCTGTTTACGAATATAAAATCACGAGTATTACCTACGTTGATCCAAGCGAAGTGCAAGTGATTGATGACGTGCCAGGTCGGACGATGATAACGCTTGTGACATGCGATGATACAGGGGATAAGCGCGAGATTGTTCAAGGCGATTTCGTCAAGAAAACGACATGGAATGAAACCGACGCGTCCGTTCAAAAAGCGTTTGATAAAAAGTACAGCCAATTACCAGGATTTGGAAATTGACGTGTCAACTTTTTTACTTGACAGACAACTAAAGATATGTTATACTTACCTAGTTAAAACATAAGAAAGTGAGACTTTATGTCTGTTAAAATTCGTTTGACCCGCATGGGCTCTAAGAAAAAACCTTACTACCGTATCAATGTTGCTGATTCACGCAGCCCGCGTGATGGCCGCTTCATCGAGACTGTCGGTACATACAACCCACTTGTTGCTGAGAATCAAGTGACGCTCAAAGAAGAGCGCATTCTTGAATGGATGGAAAATGGGGCACAACCTTCTGACACAGTTAAAAATATTCTTTCAAAAGCTGGCGTTATGAAGAAATTCCATGAGGCAAAATATGGTGCCTCAAAAACAGCTGCACCAGTTGCTAAAAAAGCTGAAGCTGGCGCAAAACCAACAACTGCATCAAAAGTTGCTGACATCAAGGCTTATCTTGATGCAAACAGCATTGCTTACGCGGCAGATGCTAAGAAAGCAGATTTGTTGGCACTTGTAAAGTAACCAAAAGTTAAAATCAAAAATAGGAGAATCCAAAAATGGAACTTGATTTGAAAGAACTGATCAAAACGATCATCAGCCCACTCGTTGATAAACCTGAGGACATCACGCTTGACGTCCAAGACGGCGAAGAATTCATCGAATATCACATCGGTGTGGCGCATGAGGATCTTGGTCATGTGATTGGTCGCCAAGGCCGTATTATTCAAGCTGTTCGCACAATTATCTATTCGATTCCGGTCGAGGGTAAAAAAGTTCGTTTGATCGTTGATCAAGACGACTAAAACGTTGTCAGCTCTGACAACACAGTAAAAGCTGTCAATTTTGGCGGCTTTTTGTGTTATGACGCTTTCTAGCGTGCTTGGCTTCACTTTTTGTTATAATCCAGTTCAGCCAAGCAGAAGCTAGGAAATTAGACAAATCCGAACCTGCTTTTCAAGCAGAACCTGATTTCCTAAATTTCGACGCTTTCTAGCGTGCTTAGCTTCACTTTTTGATATAATATTGAGATGAGAAAAATAGTGGCGATTTGGGCGCAGGACAAAAATGGCCTCATTGGCGCGAGCGGGCATCTGCCGTGGCATTTGCCGGCTGAGCTAGCGCATTTTAAAGAAACGACAATGGGACAAACTATTTTGATGGGGCGCAAGACGTTTGAAGGAATGAATAGACGCGCGCTTCCAGGGCGCAAGACCATTGTGTTGACGCATGATTTAGCGTTTGAAGCGGCCGACGTCATTGTGGCGCATTCGCGGGAAAGCGCGTTAAATAGCGGCACAAATGATTTGTACGTGATTGGCGGAAGCGAGATTTTCGCGCTGTTCAAGGACGATTTTGATGAGCTGATTGTCACGACGGTGGCAGGCAAATTTGACGGTGACACGTACATTCCGCCGCGAATGACAGATGGTTTTAGTTTGTACGAGGAGCATTCTGTCAGCGCTGATGAAAAAAATGCGCACGCTTTCACGATTGCAAAATGGCGCGCAGACAAAAATTCTCACGGAGGCAGTCATGTATAAAAATCTTTTTGGCTTATTTACCGTTCTTCTGGGCTTTATCAGCTTTATTTTGATGATTGAGTGCTTTCGTAAAAAGCGCTGGGGGCTTGGCGTCATCTTTTTGCTCAATGCTTTCACAAATCTTGTTAATGCAATTCACGCCTTTTTTGGCACATTATTTTAACTTAAACGTGTCAACTGACACG
>JAIRUZ010000035.1 GCA_031254115.1 Streptococcaceae bacterium | reverse complement strand
TTTTTATGTGGGAAAATTCGGCTGTGTTCGTGACAATGACCATGGTTGTCACGGGAAAACCAGCCGCTTTGATTTTTTCAGGGTCAAATGAGCCCAGAATATCACCGCGTTTAACTTTTGTGCCGGCTGATACTTTTTTCACAAAGCCGTCGCCATTTAACGAAACCGTGTCAATGCCGATATGCACGAGAATCTCAGCGCCGCGGTCAGACTTGATGCCGTAGGCGTGCCCCGTCTCAAACGCCACGCTCACCTCACCGTCAACGGGCGATGTAACGACGGTATTTGTAGGCTCAATCGCAAGCCCTTTGCCCATTGCCTCCATGCTAAAAACAGGATCTTTGACATCTTTGAGTGAAAGAATATCGCCTGAAACAGGGGCGAAAATCGTCTCGGAGCTGACAGCTTTTTTGTCAGCGCTGACAAAAAAGCTGTCAGCCGCCGCAACGTTTTCAAGAACGGCGGATGCGTCCTTATTTTCTTGCTTGCGACCGTAGAAGAAGGTGACAACAAACGCGATGATAAAGCTTATCACGATGCCAATCAGGTACATCGGGATGTATTGCGCGCGAATCGAAATAAAGCCGAGAATGCCCGCTGAACCAAGACTTGCAGCTAAGACGTGAAACGCGCCCATGAAAAGACTTGCGATGCCAGACGCGCCAAGCGCAATGAAAAACGGATATTTGTATTTTAAATTGACACCGAAAAGCGCGGGCTCGGTAATGCCAAGAATCGCTGAAACGCCAGCTGGCGCCGCGAGCGCTTTAGTTTTTTTGTTTTTTGTGACGAAGAAAACGGCAAAAGTTGCGCCTGCTTGTGCCATATTAGCCGCGGACGCGACAACGAAGATAAAATCGCCGCCTGTGCCCGTTTTCTGAAGGTTCGTGATGAGCATGGTCTCAATCGCTGGAAAGCTTTGGTGCAAGCCCGTGACGACGATTGCGGAGTAGAAAGAGCCGAAAATTCCCATGCCAATTGCGCCCGAGAAATTGTAGAGAGTGACAAGGCCGTTGGTCAAGCCGTCAGAAACCACACGCAGCGCAGGACCTACCACGATAAAAGTCAGAAAGCCCGTGATGAGAATCGAGAGAAGTGGCGTAAATGTAAAATCGACAGCATCGTTCAAATGTTTGTGGAAAAATTTCTCCAAGGTCGCAAGGATAAAGGCGACGCCGATAACAGGGAGAACTTGGCCTTGGTAGCCTGCTTGCGCGACTTGGAGGCCAAAAATATTCCAATAGGTCATCGTGTGTGCGGCAAGCGCGGCGGAGACCGAATAACCGTTGACAAGGGCTGGCATGACAAGTACCATGCCCATGGCAGCGCCGAGATAGGCATTGCCGCCGAAGCGCTTGGTAGCAGAAAAACCAATAAGCACGGGCATGAAGGTAAATGGCGCTGCGGACATGAGATTAATCATCGCGGCTACTCCCGTCCATGCAGGATACATCTCAATGAGCGATTTTGCGCCAAAAAGCCCAGCGCTTGTGAAGACATTATTGAGCGCCATAAGAAGACCACCCGCGACGAGTGCCGGAATCAGAGGGACAAAAATATCTGAGAGAAGCTTGACGAGCGCCATGAGCGGATTTTGCTTTTGCTGCTCGGCTGCAATGTCTTTGAGATCCGCTTTTGAGACTTCGCCGACGCCTGTCAGCTTGACAAATTCGTCGTAAACGACATTGACATCCCCAGGGCCAACAATAATCTGATATTGCCCAGCCGCTTCAAACGTGCCTTTGAGATCAGGATCATTGTCAAGTCCTGCTTGGTCGATGGTTTTACTATCCCCTAAAATGAGGCGAAGACGTGTGGCACAATGTGCGGCAGCCTTCACATTTTCCTTGCCGACGTACCCGACGATACGCGCGGCGACAGCTTTGTGGTCCATATATTTCTCCTAGTTTTTATTTGACAGCGTCATTTTATCATTTTTAAAAAATATGTCAAGCGCTTAGCATAAATTTTGCATTTTTTCTTTTTTTATGATAAACTAACAGCATGGAAATAAAAATTAAAGACCGATATAATAGGTATTCAGATTATCCAGATGATTCACTTAAGCGTTTAGCACAAGAAGTTAAAAAATCGCCTTGGCGGGCGCAGATTCATGTGGAGCCAGAGACAGGGCTGCTCAATGATCCGAACGGTTTTTCTTATTTTAACGGGCGCTTTCATTTGTGGTATCAGCATTTTCCGTATGGGCCGGTGCACGGGCTCAAATCTTGGACGCATGTGGTGAGTACAGATGCGGTGCATTGGCGTGCGGACGGTCTCGTGCTTTTGCCAGACACAGTCTACGAGAGCCACGGCGCGTATAGCGGCTCAGCGCTGGTAAAGGATGCGCATTTATTTTTGATGTATACGGGCAATCACCGTGAGGAAGATGGCACGCGGATTCCGTATCAGCTGGGGGCTCGGCTTGATGCGGCGGGAAATCTGGTGAAAATGAAGGCGCCGCTCATTGAAAAGCCGACGGATGTGAGTGAGCATTTTCGCGATCCGATGTTGTTTAGGCAGGACGCGAAGCTTTACGCGCTGATTGGCGCGCAGGATTTGTCGGGGCACGGGAAAATCAAACTCTACAGAAATGCCGCGGATTTGTGGGAAGAAGTGGGCGATCTTGATTTTGGGCATGTCGCGAGTGAATACATGGTGGAATGTCCCAATCTGGCGTTCGTTGACGGACACGTGGTTTTGATTTTTTGCCCGCAGGAGCTTGCGCAAACTGACCTTGAATATCAAACGATTTTCCCAAATGCGGTCGTGGTTTCTGACGGCTTTGACGCGGCAAATGGGCGTCTTAAAAATCCGTCAGCGCTGACACTTTTGGACGCAGGATTTGATTGTTACGCAACGCAAATCATGCAGGACGAAAACGGCGCGGTGTTTGCTGTCAGCTGGCTTGGGCTTCCAGATGTGGCGTATCCGACGGACGATTACGGCTATCAGGGTGCGCTGAGCCTTGTCAAACGGCTTTCCGTCAAAAACGGGAAATTGTACCAATATCCGCTTGTCATGCGCGGACAAGAAATACACGATTTTGCGCGTGAAAAAACGTATGAACTCGAGCTTGTTGGCACGGGCGAGTTGTCAGTGCTTGGCGGCGCGCTAAAAATTTCTGTCAGCGCTGACAAAGTCGTCATTGATCGAAGCGGCGCTGAATTTCAATTTGACGTGGCACACGGTGCGACGCGTACGATTTCTGTCAGTGCACAAAAAGTCAATATTTTCATTGATTGCTCGATTTTTGAGATTTTCATCAATGACGGCGAAAAAGTGGCGAGCGGCCGCGTTTTTCCAGGGCGTGAGCAGACAGGCGTTGCGTGTTCAAGTACACTGCACGTTCAAGGATGGGAGCTTTTATAATGGCAAAATTGGCGGATGTTGCAGCGCTTGCGGGCGTTTCTGTCACAACGGCTTCGCGCGTGATTAATCATAAAGGATATTTGAGCCAGAAAACGATTGACAAAGTGCACGCGGCGATGGCGGCGTTGAATTATCAGCCAAACCAGATTGCGCGGGCGATGGCGGGAAAACCTGCGAAATTTGTTGGCTTGATTTTCCCGTCAATCAGCACGATTTTTTTTGCAGAATTGGTTGAGGAAATCGAGCGGCATTTGTCGCAACACGACTACAAGGCGATTTTGTGCAATAGCGAGCAGTCGGCAGACAAAGAGCGCGAGATTCTCGCGATGCTCGCAGCGAATCAGGTTGACGGCATTATCTCGAGCTCACACAATTTGGAGGTGACAGATTACGCGCGCATCGCGGCGCCGATTGTCAGCTTTGACCGCGAATTGGCACCAGAAATCCCGATTGTCAGCTCGGACAATTATCAAGGCGGCGTACTTGCGACGACGTTTTTGATTCAGTCGGGCGCTAGAAATTGTGCGATTTTCGCGGGCTCTGACAACACGAATTCGCCGACGCATTTGCGCACGGAGGGCTACTGGGACACGATGCAGCAGCACGGCCTGCCGCTTCACATTATCCGGATTCCGTCAGGGCTGACAGAAGTTAGGCGGCGTGCACAAATCAAAAAAGCGCTCGCTGATGGGCAATTTGACGGCATTTTTTGCACGGACGATTTGACCGCGTTGCTCGTCAAAAAATTGCTTGAAGAATTGCATCATCAAAACGCACGCGTAGTCGGCTTTGACGGCGCGCGCATGATTGAAAATTATATCCCGAGCTTGACGACGATTCAGCAGCCAACGCGCGATTTGGCGGCGCTTATGGTTGAGACGCTACTTAAGCAAATCGACGGGAAAACGGTCGAAAAAAGCCAAATTTTGCCCGTCAAATTAATCAACGCCAGCTAGCGAAAAACACGCCACGGTGCGCTTTTTGTGCTATAATTTCACTAGGAGAATTCTAAAGAAATATAATGAGACTTACAAAATTAAAAGAAAAATTGGCGCTGGAGAATCTGTCAGCATTTATCGTGACAGACATGAAAAATTTATTTTATTTGACGGGCGTGTTCAATTTGGAAGGCGCGCTGTTTGTCACGACTGAGCGCGCGATTTTAACGACTGACAGCCGCTATGCGGGACTTGTCGCGCCGTTGTCAGCTGACGGATTTGAGATTCAGATTACGCGCGATTATTTTGCGCCGCTGCGCGAGCTGACAGGGCGCATTGGCTTTGAGGACACGCTCGATTTTGCGACGTATCAAAGTCTGTCAGGGCTGACAGAAAATCTGGTATCCACGTCCAATTTGATGGCTGAGATTCGCCAGTTTAAAGAGCCTGAGGAAATTGAAACGATCCGAAAAGCTTGCCAAATCACCGACGAAGCCTTTTCGCAAGTCCTGAAATTCATCCGCCCAGGTGTTGAAGAAATCGAAGTCGCGAATTTTCTCGACTTCAAAATGCGCGAGCTTGGCGCATCTGGCGTTTCGTTTGAGACGATTGTGGCGTCGGGCAAAAATGCAGCGATTCCGCACGCGACGGCGTCGCACAAGACGATTGCCTATGGCGACGTGGTGACCCTTGATTTTGGTTGTTGGCTCAATCATTACGCGAGCGACATGACGCGCACACTTTTTGTCGGCGAGGCGCCGCAAGCGCTGACAGAGATTTATGCAGTCGTCAAACAAGCAAATGAAGCCTTGTCAGCTGCTGCAAAAGCGGGGATGAGCCTGTCAGATTATGATAAAATTCCGCGCGACATCATCACGGCTGCGGGTTACGGAAAGAACTTTACGCACGGCATTGGGCATGGTGTTGGGCTTGATATTCACGAGATTCCGTATTTTGGCACCGCGCAAAAAGGCGTTTTGTCTGAGACGATGATTGTCACGAACGAGCCCGGGATTTATTTGCCGGATATTGGCGGCGTACGAATTGAAGATGATTTACTGATTACGGAAAATGGCGCTGAAGTCCTCACGCGCTCCTCGCGCGAGTTGCTAATTTTGTAAAAGTTTGGTAGAATAAAGCGTTAATACTTTGAATTTGTTTCGACCCTGCTTTTATTGGCAAATCGGGCTCGAAACAAGTCTTTGAAAGAGAGATTTTATATAAAATGGTAGCAGCACACGAACTGAAAACGGGCATGACTTTTTTAAATGGCGAGCGTTTGCTCCGCGTGGTTGAGGCGTCTCACCACAAACCTGGCAAAGGAAACACCATCATGCGTATGAAATTGCGCGATGTTCGCACAGGCGCGATTTTTGATGACACGTATCGTCCAGACGACAAATATGACCAAGCCGTTATCGAAACGGTGAACGCACAATACCTTTACAACCAAGACGGCACGGCGTTTTTCATGAACAATGAAACCTACGAGCAATACGAAATTCCGATGGCAAACGTTGAGCATGAGTTGCTGTTTGTTTTGGAAAATACAGACGTAAAAATCCAATTTTACGGGACGGAAGTTATCGGTATTCAATTGCCAACAACCGTTGAGCTGACGGTCGTTGACACGCAGCCGTCTATCAAAGGCGCGACTGTGACGGGCTCTGGCAAACCAGCAGAGCTTGAGACGGGGCTTGTCGTTAATGTGCCTGATTTTGTTGAGAACGGCACGAAACTTGTGATTAACACCGACACAGGCGAATACAGCAAACGCGCGTAAAAAAATTTGTTTCAAAACAGATGTGATAAAGCTGACCCGATTGGTAAATGAGAAATGAAAGTGAGAGAACATGACAGAGTTAGAAAATTTAGGTGAAATCGTCATTGCACCAGAAGTGCTCGAGACGATTGTTGGCATTGCGGTAACGCAGATTGAGGGTGTGCATCATTTGCACAGCACGCGCGCGATCAATAATGTGCGCAAGCCTGAAAGCCGCGGTGTGACTGTCACAACGGACGACGAAGGCAAGGTCGTTGTTGATATTCGGGTGTTCTTGACGTACGGCGCGCGCGTGCCGCAAGTTGCTCAGGAGATTCAGAGTGATGTCAAGGAAAAAGTTTTCCGCCAAACGGACGTGACGATTGACGAAATCAATATTCACGTGCTCGGCATTGTCGGCGCAAGTGAGAAGAAGCCAGAGTTCGACGATTTGTTTAAAGAAGGGTTTTTTGATGCCGATTGAGCGAGACTTTCCCGTTTATAGCAAACTGACAGGCAAAGAAATTGTGGATATGCCTGAGAAAAGAAAACGCCGTAAAGTCGCGGTTTCAGAGGAGTCGTCGGCGCTGACAGCTGTAAAACCCGTCAAAGTCACGCAGCACAAATTGCGTCAGCTGGCGCTGCAGACATTGTTTGTGATGACGCTGCAGCCAGACACGCCAAAAGAGCGTGCGCTTGCTTTTGCGCTTGACGGCGCCGCTCTTTCAAATCCCGAGCTGACAGAGGCGTTGGTTGAGGGCGTTCTTGAAAATTTGTCAGCGCTTGACGCGCAAATTTCTGACTCTTTGAGTGAGAATTGGACGCTCGCGCGGCTGACAACGGTTGACAAAACGATTTTGCGCTTGGGCGTTTATGAAGTAACAAAAATGGAAACGCCGTCCAAGGTCGCGCTTGATGAAGCGATTAATCTCGCGCATGATTTCTCGGACGATGCTGCTGCAACGCTGATAAACGGCGTTTTGAATCAGTTTTTATAATTTTCGCACACGTGATGCTTGAAAATACCAGAAACGGTATTTTTTTATTTTTTATGATATAATGAGTCTATCAAGTTGTAAACGTTTTCATGGATTTTAAAAATTAGACGAGTTGGGGGCTTTTTATGGCAGACACTTTTCGGATTACACCCTACGGCGACAAGCCTTATCATGCGGGCACAGCCATTCCAGTTTTTGCACTTCGCAGTAAAAATGATGCAGGCATCGGTTCATTTTCAGACCTGAAATTATTTGCGGATTTTTTGGCGGGCTCGGCTCAGGACATCATGCAGCTTTTGCCAATCAACGACACGACCACCTTCATGGATTGGCGCGACAGCTATCCGTACCGTGCGACAAGCGTTTTTGCGCTCCATCCGATTTATCTTGATTTGACGCCGTTTTTGTCAGCGCTGACAGCGGCCGAAAAGAAAAAATATCAGACTGAAGCAGCGGCACTAAACGCGCTTTCTGAGGTGGATTATGAAAAAGTTTTGGCGCTCAAATGGCATTACGCGCGCCAAGTTTATGACAAAATTGGCAAAACGGTGAGCGTTGACACGGCTTTCAAGGCCTATCTCGCCGAAAATGGCTTCTGGCTGACGCCCTATTTGATTTTCAGTTATTTGCGTGACAAAATGGGCACGAGCGATTTTTCGACTTGGAAATTTCCGCGTTTTGACGCGACCGTTTATACGGCGCTCAAAAAATCTGAAGGCGCAGCGCTTGATGATTACATCAGTTTTGGACAATTCATGCAATACGAGCTGCATGCGCAGCTTTCTGACGCGGTCGCGTATGCCCACACAAAAGGAATTGCGATTAAAGGCGACATCGCCATCGGCATTGCGCACGATTCCGCCGACGCGTGGAGCAACCCTGACCTCTACAATATGGATATGTCGGCCGGCGCGCCACCCGATGTTTTCAGCGAATCTGGACAAAATTGGGGCTTTCCGACATATAATTGGGACGTGATGGCACGCGACGGCTACGATTGGTGGAAAAAGCGCATGGTTGCCATGTCGCGCTATTTTGATGCCTATCGGCTCGACCATATTTTGGGCTTTTTCCGCATTTGGGAAATCCCGCAGACGAGCGTTCGCGGTCTCCTCGGGCAATTTTCTCCTGCACTTGGCCTGTCTGCCGAAGAAATTGAAAATTATTACGGTATTCCGCTTCGCAGCTGGGGCGAGGCGCGTTTTACGGAACCGTTTATTAAAGATTGGGTGGTGGACGAGATTTTTGGGCGCGACGCGCGCGACCGCATTATTCGCGACTATTTGGAGTATACATTTGACGGCAATTATAAGTTGGCCGCCGATTTTTCAGACGAACTGAAAATTGTCAAAAATGCAAAAGAAGCCGATCAAAACGGACTTTTCAAACTCTATGAAAATGTCATTTTCGTCAAAGATCATAGGCAAGCAGGGCTTTATCATCCGCGCATTAAATTTTACGACACTAGCAGCTATCGCGAATTTGGTGACGAATTTAAGAAAAAATTGTACACGCTTTACGAAGTCTATTTTTACAAACGCAACAATGATTTTTGGCAACAACGCGCGCTTGAAAAGCTGCCAGCGCTGACAGAAGTGACAGATATGCTGGCGTGCGGCGAAGATCTTGGCATGGTGCCTGACAATGTGCCCGACACCATGTGGCAGCTGAAAATTTTGCGGCTGATACTCGAACGTATGCCAGCTGATGACGCATTTGTCAATAATCTCGACTATGCGCCGTATCTGTCAGTTGTCACCACGTCGAGCCACGATACCTCAACGCTCCGTCAATTCTGGCAAGAAGATTTTGCGTTCACGCAGCGCTATTGGAACGATGTCATGGGTTGGGAAGGAGCTGCTATTGGTGAGGCAACACCTGAAATCATTCAAAATATTGTTAGTCGTGCGTTAAATTCGCCCGCGATGCTCGTCATTCTGCCGCTTCAGGACTGGCTTGCGATGACGATGGATTACAGGCGTGAAGACTACGAAAATGAGCGTATCAATCAGCCAGACATTCCGTTTCATTACTGGAAATACCGCATGCACCTTAATCTTGAAGACTTGGTAGAAAATCACGGCTTGCAGCAATTTTTCACCAGCTTTATTGGCAATACGCGCCGCGCAGCCATAAAATAAAGCCTTAGCCTTCATTTATTTCAGAAATCAGCTGGCAAATTAAGGTCATCTTAACTCACGTCAACTATACTATAACAGCAACTAATAGAAAGAAGGTTTCTTATGGCTACAAATGAAATGCTTGCCTTGATTCTCGCCGGAGGTCAAGGAACGCGTCTTGGCAAACTCACAAAAGAAGTGGCAAAGCCAGCTGTTCCATTTGGCGGACGGTACCGAATCATTGATTTTGCGCTTTCAAATTGCGTGAATTCAGGCATTAGAAATGTGGGTGTCATCACGCAATACCAACCGCTCGCACTCAATGCGCACATTGGAAATGGCGCGCCGTGGGGGCTTGACGGCATCAATTCGGGTGCAACGATTCTCCAGCCTTACAGCTCAAGCGAAGGTTCAAAATGGTTTGAAGGTACGAGCCATGCGATTTATCAAAATATTGATTACATCGATGCCCAAAACCCAGAATACGTACTGATTCTCAGCGGTGACCACATTTACAAGATGGATTATGAGGCTATGCTCGAGGAGCACAAACGTCTGAACGCCGACCTCACGGTTTCTGTCATGGAAGTGCCGATGAAAGATGCGCCACGTTTTGGCATCATGAATACCGACGAAAATGGCCGTATTATCGAGTTTGATGAGAAGCCAGCACAACCCAAGTCAAATCTCGCGTCAATGGGTATTTATATTTTCAACTGGAAACGCCTGCGCGAATTGCTCGTCAACGGTTATGCCAAAGGCAACAAAATGGAAGATTTCGGAAGTGACGTCATCCCAAGCTATATTGATGCGGGGGATAATGTCTTTGTTTACCGTTTCTCGGGCTACTGGAAAGATGTTGGCACAATTGACAGCTTGCACGAAGCCACGATGGAATTTCTTGAGCGTGACAATGCGCTGAATATCTACGACCGCAGCTGGCGTATTTACTCGCGCAATGACATTTCAACGCCGCATTACGTCACAGCCAAAGCGCACGTTGAAAATTCGATGATTGGCGATGGTTGCTACATTGACGGCAACGTGCATCATTCAATTATCAGTCAAAATGTTCATATTCAAGAAGAATCGACAATCGAAAATAGCTTTGTCATGTCAGGTGTGTATATCGGCGCGCATGTCACGATTCGCAATGCGATTGTTGGCGAGCACGCGCACATTGGCGACAATGTAGAAATTATTGGCAGTCCTGAGGATATCAAAGTTGTCGGGCATCATGAAGTGTTAGGCGAGAAAGTAGGTCAGTCTCATGAATAAATCAAATAAAATGTGTGCACTTTTGTCAAACGTGACAACATCAGACCGCATGGGCACACTTACAAATGAGCGCCCGGTTGCAACGCTGCCTTTTGATTGCAAATATCGGTTGCTTGATTTTCCGCTGTCAGCCGTAGCAAATGCGGGCATCCGCGACGTTTTTATGGTCTTCAACCAAGGCGAGACGCAGTCTGTCTTTGACCATATTGGCGGCGGCAAAGAATGGGGGCTTGACAGCCTGTCAAGCAATATGTTCATTTACATGGCGCAAGATTTTGAAAATCGTAAAGCAGCAGGCAAACCTTATTTTGAGCAGCAAATTAACTTTTTGAAAAAATCGGGCGCACCTTATACGGTTTTGATGTCAAGCAAATTCATCTGCAATTTTGATTTGGATGCGATTTTGCAAATTCACAAACAATCAGGCAAAAAAGTGACGGCTGTCGCAAAGAAAGCAGATATTTCCGAGTTCAATAATTTTGATACTGTCGTGCGCTACGACGACGACAATCGCCTTTACAGTGTGGAATATGGCGATTTGTCAGGCAATGATATGCTGGAAGAAACCGAGTATTTACTACTCAATACGTTTATTGTCGACACGGACTGGCTGATTGATTTCATTCAACACATGCAAGATAACGGCGAGTACAGCTCAATTTCGCATCTTTTGCGTCAGCATCTCTGGGACACAGACCCGAATCTCTATGAATTTACAGGCTATATGAGCAATATTACGTCGATTAAAGCGTATTATGATGCCAATATGGCCATGCTTGATCCAGCGAATTTCACGGCGCTTTTGTACGGCCGTCAGCCTGTTTATACCAAAATCAAAAATGAAGTGCCGACTTATTTTGCCACCAATAGTTGGGCGCACAATTCGCAATTTGGCTCGGGTTGTATTGTTGAGGGCGTCGTCATTGACAGTCTCATTTCGCGCGGCTCAACGATTGGAAATTCGACGCTCATTGACAAATCGCTTATTTTCACAAATGTCGTTGTGAAGCATGGCGCGCAGGTGAAATATGCGATTGTTGACAAAAATGTGACGATTGAAGAAGGCATCCATGTTGAAGGCACGGCTGCGAATCCCGTCGTGATTGAAAAGGGAACAACGGTCACCGAGAGCATTTATCAGAGCTGACACGTTTTACAGCTTGAGGCAGGTTTATTTGTGGGGGGAACAACCAAATGTTGTATAATTGATAGCGATGGCGATAAAAAAGCGAATTGCTAAAACGGATAGATTTAGATTTATAGATAAAACCAATGTTGTCAGCGCTGACAAGCCTCTTGTCAGTCCTTACAACGCATTGAAAAGGAGACAAACGATGAAAATTGCATTTGCTGCTGCAGAATGTGCACCCTTTTTCAAAACGGGTGGCCTAGGCGATGTTATGGGCGCGCTGCCGAAAGAACTTGCAAAAAAAGGTGAAGAAGTCTCGGTATTTTTGCCCTTTTTCAAAAATGGCATGAAAGAAAGCTTCAAAGAGCAGCTTGTTGACGAGTTTTACGACTATGTCGAGATGAGCTGGCGTCGCGAATATGTGGGCGTCAAATCGCTCAAGCGTGACGGCGTGAGTTATTATTTTCTGGATAATGAGCGCTATTTTGGGCGTGACGCGCTTTATGGGTATTTTGATGACGGCGAGCGCTGGGCGTGGTTTAGCCTTGCGGTTGTACAGCTTCAGGAGAAGCTTGGTGTGCCAGATATTCTTCATGTCAATGATTTCCACACGGCGATGATTCCGTTTCTTTTACGTGAGAAATTCAATTGGATTGAGGCGTATCACGACATCAAAACGATTTTGACGATTCACAATATCGAGTTTCAAGGTTCGATGGATCCAAGCGTTCTCGGCGAATTTTTCGGCGTGGGCATGGAGCGTTTTTACGAAGGTGTTCTCGAGCACAAAGGTGCGCTCAATTTCCTGAAAGCGGGCATTCTTTACGCGGACGAAGTGACGACGGTGTCGCCAAGTTACGCAGAGGAAATCAAAACGCCAGAGTTCGGCAACGGTTTGGACGAGATTTTGCGTTATGTGTCGGGCAAAGTGGTGGGTCTTGTCAATGGGATTGATTATAGCGTTTACGATCCGGCGATTGATTTGCATCTTGCCCATCATTTTAGCGCCAACGATTTGTCGGGCAAAAGGGCAATGAAAGAAGCCTTGCAGCGGCGCGTGAACTTGCCTGTGGACGCAGGCGTGCCACTGATTGGCATGGTGTCGCGCTTAACGTATCAAAAAGGGTTTGATTTGCTGCTTGCGCAAATGGATGCGCTACTTGCGCAAGAAGTTCAATTTGTGCTGATTGGCACAGGCTATGAAGCGCTCGAAGACGGTTTCAGATACTTTGCCGCCCAATATCCGCACAAATTTGCGGCGGTGATTGATTTTGATTTGCAGCTCGCGCAAGAAATTTATGCGGGAAGCGACTATTTCTTGATGCCGTCAGCGTTTGAGCCGTGCGGCTTGTCGCAGATGATTGCGATGCGTTATGGCACGTTGCCAATTGTCCACGAAATCGGCGGTTTGAAAGATACGGTCAAGCCTTACAATCCGGCAACGCGCGCTGGCACGGGCTTTGGCTTTGTTGAATTTGATGGTGGTGTGCTCACAGAAAGCGTCAAACGCGCGATTGGGCTGTTTTGGAATGAGCCTGAAACAATCTATCAGATGCGAAAACAGGCCATGCGCGAAGATTTCAGTTGGGCAACGAAAAGCACTGCGTATCTCGAACTTTACAAAAAAGTGGTACAATAGGGTATCTGGTAAAAGACTTCTGTCAGCTCTGACAGAAGTTTTGGTGAGCTGACAAGTTTTAAATAAAGCCGTCAGCTGTTGAATGAGACTTATTGAAGTCATAGATTCTCGCTAAGTTTAAGATAAGGTAAATTTGCTAAACTAGAGAAAGAAATTCACTACAGATTTAGAAAGATTTTCATGGAATTAACGACACAAACATTTTTGACAGATTTTGAAGGGGCACTGAAAGCCAATTACGCAAAGACGCTGGAGACGGCATCAAACTTTGAAAACTACATGGCGCTAGCAACAGTTGTGCGCGACTATTACAGCCGCATTTGGATTGATGATAACGACTACAAGGACAAAACGAAGAAAAAACAAGTGTATTATTTTTCGATTGAGTTCATGCCTGGACGCATGCTGAAATCGAACTTATTGAATCTTGGTATTCTCTCAACTGTTCGCGCCGCGCTTTCCGAGGCAAATATTGACCTTGACTCGCTTTCTGAAAACGAGCAAGATATGGCAATCGGAAATGGCGGTCTGGGACGGCTTGCCAGCTGTTTCATGGATTCGCTTGCGTCAACAGGATTGCCCGGCAACGGAAACGGCATTCGCTATCGTTATGGTCTCTTTAAACAAAAAATCATCGACGGCTACCAAGTTGAACTCCCTGACGCCTGGCTAAATAACGGCAATCCATGGGAAGTTCGCCGCACAGACAAAGCTGTTGAGGTTAAATTTGGCGGCAATGTCTGGATGAAAGAAGTCGGAAACGGAAAGCTCAAAGTTCAGCACGAAAATCAAGAGACGATTTTGGCGGTGCCTTACGACACGGCGATGGTCGGTTACGAGAACACAACGGTCAATAATATGTGTCTCTGGCGCGCCGAATTGCCGCAAGACACACCCGCGCATTTGACGCTGGATTATATGTCAGACGTTGAGATGCTCTCGTCGGTTTTGTATCCAGATGACTCCAACGAAGCGGGACGTTTGCTGCGTTTGAAGCAAGAGTATTTCTTTGTGTCAGCTGGTTTGCAGCGAATTATCGCGCATTATAAGAAATCAACAGGCGATGAGCATCTGGTGCACATTGCCGAGCACATTGCGGTGCATATTAACGATACGCACCCAGCGCTTTGCGTGCCTGAATTCATGCGTCTTTTGGTCGATGAAAATGACATGAGCTGGGAAGCTGCGTGGCAAACGACGGTCAAAGTCATGAGCTATACGAATCACACGATTATGGTTGAGGCGATGGAGACGTGGCCTGAGGCGATGGTTGAAAAATTGTTGCCGCGCAACTACCAAATTATTCTCGAAATTGATCGTCGCTTTACAGAAGAATATATTCCCAAAGTCGGCCCAAGTCTCGTGCACAACACACGAATCGTCAAAGATGGCATCATCAACATGGCGCATTTGTCTATCATCGGCTCGCATTCGACAAACGGCGTTGCAAAGCTTCACTCGGATTTGCTCAAAGACGTCGTGCTGCATGACTTTTACGTGATTTTCCCTGAGCGTTTCAACAATAAAACAAACGGCATTGCTGAGCGTCGCTGGGTTCAGATTGCAAATGAAGATCTGTCAGCGCTGATAGATGCAAAAATTGGCAAAACATGGCGTCATGATTTGAATGAGCTTTCGGTTTTGAAAGCGTATCAAGATGATGAGGATACGCTTGAACGCTTGGATGCGGTCAAACTCGAAGATAAGAAACGTTTGTCAGCGCTGATAAAAGAGCGCAATGGCATTACGGTGAATCCAGAAGCGATTTTCGATGTACAAATCAAGCGGCTCCATGCGTATAAACGTCAAGTGCTCAATTTGCTGCACATTTTGAAACTTTATTATGATTTGAAAGAAAATCCGACGCTTGACGTTGTGCCGCGCGTATTTATCTTTGGGGCGAAAGCTGCGCCGTCGTATCATTATGCCAAGGCTGTTATCAAAGCGATTAACGAAGTTGCGAACATGATTAACAACGATGCGACGATTGCTGACAAGCTGAAAGTTGTTTTCCTTGAAAACTACAATGTGTCACTTGCCGAGGTCATCATTCCAGCGGCAAATGTGGGCGAGCAGATTTCGCTGGCCTCAAAAGAAGCGAGTGGTACGTCCAACATGAAGCTGATGCTTAATGGCGCGCTGACAATGGCGACGCTTGATGGCGCAAATATTGAAATCAAAGATGTCGTGGGTGATGAAAATATTTTCATCTTTGGACTTGATAAGGACGAAGTTTACGCGTATTACAACAACGGCGGCTACAATGCGCGCGAGATTTATGAAAGCAATCCGACGCTCAAAAAGATTCTTGACAGCCTGAAAACGATTCCGAATATGGAAAATGAAGGCCAAGAGATTTTCGATAGTTTGATTACGTACAACGACGAATATTTTGTTTTGCGCGACTTTGATGATTATGTGCGCGCGCAAAAAGAGCTTGAGACGCTGTATCGTGACAAGCGCGCGTGGAACAAAGCAAGCCTTTTGAACATTGCCAATGCGGGCAAATTTAGCTCAGACCGCACGGTTCGCGAATATGCGGAGCACATTTGGCATGTTGAAGAAAAAGGAAAATAAGAATAAATTTTAAAGAAAAACCAGCGCTTGCTGGCTTTTCTCGCAAATAGAAAGTTATCATGTATCAATTTAACCCTTGGCTAGAAACTTACAAACGCCCATTTGGCGCTGTACCGAATTTTTCAACGGTCACGTTTAATTTCAAAGCGCCAGCTGACACGAACGTAACGCTTATCATTCACCGTGATTTTGGCGCGCGTCATGAATTTTCACTCGCGCAGAAAGTTGACGCGTCGTCTGTCAGCGCTGACAGCCTGCACGAGACGACGGTTGAGTTTGACCACGGGCGCGCGTTGTATTTTTACCATTTTGAAATCAGAGAAGCGCATGATTGGGGTGCGAAGCGTCTGTTTTATGGGGCGAGCGAGATTGGTGGTGAGGGTCGGCTCGTTGACAATGAAACAGAAGTGAAGGAGTTTCAACTGACCGTTTACGAGGGCGATGACACGTCGCCTGACTGGTACAAAAATGCGATTTTTTACCAGATTTTCCCGGACCGATTTGCAAATGGCAATGAAAACCACCTCATCAATCACCCGAAGCAGAACAGTTTTCTTTACGGCACGGAAGCTGACGAGCCGTATTATATCAAGGACGCGGCGGGCGATATTGTGCGTTGGGACTTTTATGGCGGGAATTTGCGCGGCATTATTCAGAAAATCCCGTATCTCAAAGAGCTCGGCGTAACGGCGTTGTATCTCAATCCGATTTTCCTTGCGCGCAGCAATCACCGCTATGACACGAGCGATTATCTGCAAATTGACCCGATGTTGGGCACGCTTGATGATTTCAAGGAATTGATTGCTGGATTGCACGCTGAAAATATGCGGCTGATTCTTGATGGCGTCTTTTCGCACGTCGGCTGGGATTCGCAGTATTTCAACAGTTTTGGAAATTTTGGCGACAATGTGGGCGCGGCAAAAGATAAAAGTTCGCCGTATTATAGCTGGTTCAAATTCACGAATTGGCCGACGGATTACAAAGCCTGGTGGGGCATCAAGGATTTGCCCGAGGTTGATAAATATAATCCTGACTTTCGCGCGTATATTTATGCGGGCGAGAATTCGGTTATCAACACGTGGACGCGCCTTGGCGTTGATGGTTGGCGGCTTGATGTCGCTGACGAATTGCCCGACGATTTTATTCGCGGGATTCGTGAGACACTTGACAAATACGACGATAAAGTGTTGATTGGTGAAGTCTGGGAGGACGCATCAAACAAGATTTCCTACGAGCACAGGCGCGATTATATTCAGGGCGCAAGCCTTACCGGTGTCATGAATTATCCGTTTCGTGATTTGACGATTGCATATCTCGGCGGGCACATTTCCGCTGAAAAAATCTGCTCAATGTTGACGCATTTGAAGGAAAATTATCCGCGCGCAATTTGGGAAGGCAATCTCAACAATATGGGCACGCACGACACCGAGCGGATTTTGTCGATGGTGGGCGACGAAAATTTGCCGCTTGCGGTCGGGCTTCATTTTATGTATCCAGGCGTGCCGACGATTTATTATGGCGATGAAGCTGGGCTTGTAGGGCTCAAAGATCCGTCAAATCGCAAATTTTTCCCGTGGAACATGATTCACGAGGAAACCTATGCGCTTTACAAAAATTGGACGACAAAACGCTTGTCAAACTTGGCGTTGCGGCACGGTGAAGCGATTTTTGGCTTTGTCGAAAATGTGTTGGTGCTTGTCAGAGCTGACAGAGGGCAACAAGCGATTTATCTGGTGAATCCTAGTGAGCACGCGGTTTCTGTCAGCTTGGAAAATGTTCAGATGAGCCAGCTGACAGAATTTGATACGCAAATCAAAGCGCTTGGCAGCTTAGAACTTGCCGCGCACGGAAGTTATTTCGCGACTTTATAAGCTAAATATGATAAAATAAATCCGTAAAAGTTTACGAAAAGAGGAAGAAAATATGGCAATTTTTGACAAAGTGCAAGCTATCATTGCTGATGAGCTTGATAAAAGTACAGACGACATCAAACTCGAGACAACGTTTGAGGAAATCGACGCTGACAGTCTTGACGTTTTCCAAATTATCAACGACATCGAAGACGAATTTGACATCGAAGTTGACACAGATGCAGATTTAAAAACAGTCGGCGAACTTGTCAGCTACGTTGAAGACGCAAAAAAATAATTTTTCAATCGAAAATTTATACTAAAATCAAACGCAAGTTTGGTTTTTTTAGTTATGTACGAATTAAAAAAATGGAAAATGAATTTCCATTTAGTTGCTGACAATTTTTAGAAATCAACTGTCTCTTGACTGACGCTTTCACGGTGCCATTTGTTGAGAAGCTGCGCAAATTCTGGCGTCATATCTGTGGACGTTTTTAAAAGTGCGACAAAGGCATCTATCGTAGGTGCGTTTTCTTTTAATTTTCCGCCTTTAGAATAATGAGAAAAAGCGAGATCTCCTGTCGTTTTCCCCACCCAGCTGCTGAACTTGAACACTTGCTGCGCCGTTAATTTTTTCTGGTTCATTGTCCATAAAACAAGTTTTTTGCTAAAGCCGTTATCGTCAAGATAGGTTTTAAATTCTTGTTCAAGAGATGAAGAGGAGGTGCTAAATGGTGTCATTTCGTCTCCTTTTCATTCTCTTTGCTGAGACATTTTTTGAGCAGCTCGACTTTATCGAGTTTTTCCCACGGCAGCTCAACATCTGTCCGTCCAAAATGGCCGTAAGCCGCAGTTTGCGCGTAAATCGGCCGCTTGAGATCAAGCATTTGGATAATGCCTGCTGGGCGCAAGTCAAATGTCGCGCGAATGGCTGCAAGAAGAGCTTCATCAGAAACTTTCCCCGTGCCAAACGTGTCAATGGCAATCGACGTCGGGCGCGCCATGCCAATCGCATAACTCAGCTGAATTTGTGCCTTGTCAGCGAGCCCAGCCGCCACAATATTTTTTGCAACGTAGCGCGCCGCGTAAGACGCGCTGCGATCGACTTTTGACGGATCTTTACCCGAGAATGCGCCGCCGCCGTGCGGCGCATAGCCGCCGTACGTGTCCACGATAATTTTACGGCCGGTGAGTCCCGAATCGCCTTGCGGGCCGCCAATCACAAATCGCCCCGTTGGATTAATCAAAAATTGCGTTGCGTCGTCCAAAAGCTCAGCAGGAATGACCGTTTTGATAACTTTGTCAATGACTGTCTGATGAATCTCGGCATTCGTTACATCAGCCGCGTGTTGCGTGGAAATGACAACCGTGTCAATGCGTCGTGCGGCGCCATTTTCGTCATATTCGACAGTTACCTGAGATTTTGCGTCGGGGCGCAGCCAGCTGACAGCGCCCGATTTTCTGAGGTCGGCGAGCTTTTTGACGAGCTTGTGGCTCAGAGAAATCGCAAGCGGCATGTAGTCTAGCGTCTCATTGGTCGCATAGCCAAACATCAACCCCTGATCGCCCGCGCCAATTTCGTCAAAATCCGCGGAGCGGTTGACGCCTTGAGCAATGTCCGCGGATTGTTCAACGAGCGATACATGAACGCCGACGGATTTGTAATCAAAGCCATTTTCGCTGTCAGTGTAGCCGATTTTTTTGATTGTTTCGCGCACGACGCCTGCAATATCAACGTAAGCAGAAGTTGATATTTCGCCGAAAACATTGACTGTGCCTGTGTAAACGACCGTTTCGCACGCCACATGCGCCTCAGGATCCTGCGCAAGGATGGCGTCAAGAATGCTGTCCGAAATCTGATCGGCAATCTTGTCTGGATGACCTTCAGAGACGGACTCTGATGTAAATAAACGTTTTTCTGTCATGAAAAATCCTTTCTTAACAAAAAACAGGCCGAAGACCTGTTTAATTTTTCAGAGTCCCCATAGCTGTCCACTGTAGCACCTAACTCAATAGGTTGCCGGCGGATCATCGTGTGAACTCACTCCCCGCGCTCTTTATAGGCTGTTTAATGTTGAAACCAGTGTATCAAAAATTGCAAGGATTGTCAAGAGTTACGTACTTAAAGCTCCATTTCAAGCAGAATCGGTACGTGATCTTGGCGGCTGCCAGAGTCGAGTATTTCAGATGCGCGGATTTTGTCAGCGGCATTTTGGCTGACGAGCCAGTAATCAATGCGCCAACCAGTGTTATTGAGCTTGGAGGTTTTGGAAATTTGCGAAAACCACGTGTAAGCGCCCTCAATGTCTCCGTGCATGTGCCTGAAACTGTCGCTAAATCCAGCAGCTAGCAAGGCGTCAAATTTCGCGCGTTCTTCGTCCGTGAAACCAGCCGCGTGGTGATTGCTCGCTGGATTTTTGAGGTCGATTTCCGTGTGGGCAACGTTGAAATCACCGCACGCAAAAACAGGTTTTGTTTCTGTCAGCTGCTTCAAATAGGCGCGGTACGCGTCGTCCCATTTGCCGCGAGCGGATAGCCGATCGAGCGCGCGCCCTGAATTTGGCGTGTAGACATTGACGACAAAGAAATCAGGAAATTCAAGCGTCATCACGCGGCCTTCAAAATCCATCGGCTCAGGTGCACCAATTTCTGGGAATGTCACGCGCGGCTCTGGCAGCGAATTTTTATAGAGCATCATCGTGCCCGCATAGCCTTTTCGTGCGGGCGGTGTCGAGATTCGGTGCACGATTGTGTACTCTGGGAAAAAATCTGTCAGCGCTGACAAGACTTTATCGGTTTTTTTGG
>JAIRUZ010000025.1 GCA_031254115.1 Streptococcaceae bacterium | reverse complement strand
CTGACGCTGAGGTTAGAAAATAGCGGGCATCAACCCCGCGACTTTCTTTGCGAGATATACCAGTTAGTATACCCCTTTTATTTTTGTTTGTCAAGAATCTTTTATCTTTTTCTCATCTTGTGCGGGAAATTTCTTATTTTCCGTGAGTTTTACGGCGGGCAATCCCGACTATGGTCGTACTGCCTAAGAGGAGGAGACCCGCGAGGAAAGCGCCGTCAGTCGAAGTATCACTTGTTTTCGGAAGTGCTTTTTCGGTTGTTTTTACGGCGTAATTGATCCGTTTTACAGAGACTTTATTTTCGGGAACGGCTGCTACTGTTGACTTATTAGCGGTAGCGGCTATTGACGGTGTGCTTGGTTTGGCTGGGCTCACTGGTTTTGCGAATCCATTTTTCACATAGGTTTTCTCGGCCGCGAAAGTGGTTGGGATTTTTTGATTTTTACTTGCAAAGCTCTTCAAATAAGCGATAAACAAATCGGTGTCTGACATCTCAAAACCTGCTACCATTGGTTTTCCAACGAGTTCTGTGAAGCCATCACCTCCGCCTGCAATGAAATTATTGACGGCAATCTGGTAACTTTTCGTGAGAGAGAGGGCCGCGCCACTGAGTGTTGTCAGGCTTGTCGGAACAACGACATACGGATGCGCGAGGTCTGCTGTATTCGGATTGTCCGTCACGGTATAGTTCAAGCCGTATTCTTGCAGAAAGAATTGATCAGCGCCTGGTGTTTTATTGCCAAAAGTCTGCTGATTCAGGAGATCAACAATCTGCTGGCCTGTGAGTGTCACAATCTCAATGACATTGCCAAAAGGTTGAACGGACTGCGCAGCGCCCCACGTGACATCGCCAGAAGCGTTCGCGTTCAGGTCGTTACGAATGCCACCGTTATTTGTGATGGCCGCAACGACATTAAATCCTTTTTGTTGCGCGGTTTCATATTGCGCCTGCGTGACAAGTGTTCCAAGCGGAGATTCACCGATTGAATTTGCGGCGCGGGAGATGGTTGTGCCTTGCGCGAACTGGCCGATTGGTTGCTGCGCAATCTGGTCTGTAAGTCCTTTGGCAACACTGACAATTGCCGCGACAGAGGAATTGGGGGTCACGCCGTTACTTGGCGCCACTGCGATAATTTGTGCGTTTGGCGTGGACACAAAATCATTTGTTTTGAAATTGTAAGTGCCCGTGACATTATCAAAAGCTTCGCCTTTTGCCAGCGCTTGAACCACGCGCACGCCATTGACCGTCCCATTTGTAAAGGTGTGACTATGTCCAGCAACATAAAGATCGACTGAATTGTTGGGGTCGATTTGGTCAAGTTTCGTGATGATGTCAGCCGTTTCGCCGACGACTTGCGAATCTGCGCCTGCAACATTGTCAGATGCCGTGTGACCTAAAACTACGATTGCATTGACGCCTTGCGCTTGCAGCTCGGCCGAATATTTCGCAATGGTCGTTGCCGGATCAAGGAACGTGTACGGCGCCACTTCGTCAGCAAGGACAATGCTTGGCGTGTCTGTTGTAATAACGCCAATCACGCCGATTTTGACGACGCCGTCAGGCGTATTTTCGCTGAGAATCGTATAAGGTTTCCAACCGTTCGGAATTTTGCCGTCCGATTTATTGACGACGTTTGAAATGACCATGTCATAGTTGCCCGCAAGCTGCTGCTGCGTGTATTTTTGGTAAAACTGGTCAGCGACCGCATTTTCGCCTGGGTGCGGATTGATGCCTTGGAGAATTTCATTGAGTTGCGTAAGGCCTTTGTCAAATTCATGATTGCCGAGCGTTCCCGCCTGAATGCCCATCGCGTTTAAGACTGCTTCTGTCGATTGATCGTACAGCAGGGCTGACTCCGCGGGCGATGCCGAAATCATGTCGCCTGCTTCCACGCGAAAGCTTGCAGCGCCTGGATTTGCCGCCAAAAATGACGACGTTGCAGAATCAAGATAGCCTGCGAGAAGCGGCGCCGTGCCCGCACCTTTTATCGCTGCGCTGCCTGGCAAGGTCGCGGTTGTTGTCGTCGCAAGATACCCGTGCAAATCGTTAATTCCCAAAATCTGAACCTGCTCTGTCACGTCTGACGACGTCGGTGTGACAACGGCCGCGGAAACCGCGGCTAGTGCGACGGCTGATGACGGTTGCGTGGCGCTGTCAGCGCTGACAGAAGCAGCATTTTGTGTGGCCGCAGCCGTTGAAAGTGTTGCAGTCGTATTCGACGCGCCCACCGTTTGCGCGCTCGACGCTTGCGGCGCCGCGATTGTGCTGTCCGCGTGCGCCGAGACGCCTGTCATGACAGTCACTGCCGCCGTTGCAACGAGCGCCGTAAGCACCGTGCGGCACTTGAGCGATAAAGTAGTGTGAGACATAAACCCTCCCTTTTTCTGAAAATTGTTACACTTTCATTTTATGTTTTGCTTAAGAAAAAGTCAGGGTTCAGTTGTGAAAACCAAATGAAAATATGAAAATTCCTGTAAAATCCGAACATTAAAACGCGCGAAATCCGCGCGTTCATTTAGCTATCATAAGTTGTCAGCTGATATTCGTTAATCAGCGCAAGGAGCTGCGCGGCGTAATTTGGGTCAGTCGCGTAACCCGCAGCTTCAAGCGCAGCAACCGCTGCTTCCGGCGTTTTTGCGGCAAGTACAGCGTGATAATGCGCGGAATCCCAGCTGACGCCATCTACGAACAATTTTGTGTGATCAGCAACGGACGCGGCCCACGAGTTATATGTCCGAAAAGTGGCTTTGATTGTAATCCATTTTTTGTCAACGTATTCTTGCGTGCTCATCGTGACTTGCGGCTCATTTCCGTAAGCCTTGATGCCAAAGAGATTGTGGTGTTTTGACGCCAGAAGCGAGCGGCCAAAATCCGATTCCAGACACGCTTGCGCGAGCGTCACCGAAGGCAATAGGCCCGTTTCCTTTTGCGTGCTTTTGGCAATTGGCGCAATTTCGCGGATGAAATTGTAGCTTTCAAACGTCGCAACGCGCTCTGTCAGCTGCGACTCAGCGAAATCGCCAGTCGCTCTCAAAGTGCAAACGGCTGGAAGCAGCAACAAAAAAATGAGAATGAAAACTTGCAGAACAAAGCGCTGCAAGCCATTCAAACGGTGTTTTTTAGAAGCCACAGCGCCAGACATTTTTTGCGTAATCGGCGTTTTCTTCTTATAAAGAATATTTTCTTTTTTGCGATACAATGCTCCCTGCCGGAGTCGAACCGACATCGTAGGTTTAGGAAACCCGCGTACTATCCATTATACTAAGGGAGCCAAAAATTCCAACATGCACTATTGAATCTGTTTCATAACCCTGCTTTTTTCGCACAACTCGCTTTAGCGCTCGGCGCGCGCGCCGAGTCAATGAACGCAAAGCTCGGTTGGTCTTCAAAAGCAAAACGGGTGATGAAACAAGTTTATTATATCACAGTATGTTAAAATAAGAGTATGAATTCAACGATGATTATCGGTGTGGCCGGCGGTTCGGCGTCTGGCAAAACGTCTGTCGCGCACGCGATTTTGGAAAAATTTGACGATGAAAAAGTGGCTGTCATCGAGCACGACAGCTATTACAAAAATCAATCGCAGCTTTCGATGGAAGAGCGCATCAAGACAAATTACGACCATCCGCTAGCGTTTGACACCGATTATTTCATTGCACAGCTCAAAGAGCTCAAGGACGGCCGCGCAGTGGATATTCCGACGTACGATTACCCGAACCACACGCGCGCGAAGGAAACTTATCGTCAGGAGCCAGTTGACGTGATTATTGTCGAGGGGATTTTGGTTCTTGAAGACGAGCGTTTGCGCGAGCTGATGGACATCAAAATTTTCGTAGATACGGACGATGATGTGCGCATTTTGCGGCGTATCAAGCGCGACATGGACGAGCGCGGGCGTAGTTTGGATTCGATTATCACGCAATATCTGTCAGCTGTCAAACCCATGTACGACCGCTTCATTGAGCCCACCAAGCGCTTTGCGGACATCATTCTTCCCGAAGGCATCTCAAATGTTGTCGGCGTTGATATTCTCATGACAAAAATCGAAAGTCTGCTCACACAAGTTTGAACCTTTTGATAATTTAAAAAAATTCCGAGTTTTTCGGAATTTTTATTTTTTGAGCGTTTTTAATTCTGGATTTCGTTTGAGCGAAAAATGATCAGGAACATAATCCACGCCGCCGCGCACAAATGGATTGCACCGCAAAATCCGCGCGACACCCATGAGAAGGCCTTTGGCCGCGCCGTGTTTTGAAACGGCCGTCAGCATGTAGTTCGAGCACGTCGGATAATAGCGGCACGACGGCGGAAACAGCGGCGAGATAAAGCGCTGATAGCCGCGCACGAGCACGATTAAAACGGATTTCATCCGCGCAACGCTTTAAGAATATCAGCCGCCGCAAGCTCTGGCGTCAAATGATATTTTTCATAGAGTTCTTTGACAGGTACTTCGTCTGAAAATTCTGTCAGCGCACCGAAATTCAAGATTTTTGCGTCCGTATTTCCAAGGAAACTGGCGACTTTTTGGCCAAATCCGCCATCAAGCGTATTGTCTTCAAAAGTCGCAATCACCGCGTGCGTCTCTGTCAGCGCTGACAGCGTTGTCTTGTCCAACTCACGAACAAAAAGTGGATTAATCAGCGTCGCCGAAATGCCCGATTTCGCGAGTTCGTCAGCCACTTTTCTAGCCTGATCAAAGAATCCGCCAAGCCCGAGAAGCGCAACATCGCGGCCAGAAGTGACAATATCGTAAGCTGGCTGGCTGAAATCTGTCAGCGCTGACAACACAGAACTTGCCACGCCGTGGCCTGGAAGATTAATCATAACAGGTTTCTCGTGCTGCGCGACCGCCCAATTCATCATCGCGACAAATTCAGTTTCATTGGTTGGCGCGAGATAAACGAAATTCGGTACCGTCGAAAGCCAGCCCGTGCCAAACGAACCCTGATGGCTCGCGTCTGACGAATTAATCGAAATCCCTGCCACGACTACGATTGCAGGTTCCTCATTCATCGAAATATCGTGCATGAGCTGGTCATACGCGCGCTGAATAAACGTCGAATTGTGAAAAATAATCGGGCGCACGCCAGAAACCGTCGCGGCCGCGCCGCCAAATGTCAGCGTAAACTGCTCCGCAATCCCCGCGTCCCAGTAATTTTCAGGATATTTCGGATAAAATTTCTCAAGACCGAAGATGCCCGGAATCGCCGCGTTAATCGCAAGCAATTTTTCACCCGCGTCAACAGCGGCGCTCAAATAATCCGTGATGACATTGCTCCAGCCGCGTTTGCCAGTCGTCGCCAAAGCCGCGCCCGTCTCGGGGTCAAAATTTACCGTCCAATGAAAACGTCGTTTTTCGTCAATCGCGGGCTGCCAGCCGTGGCCTTTTTGCGTGTGAATGTGCAAAACGGTCGGACGCGCCACGTCACGCGCATCTTCAAAGAGTTTTATCAGCGCAGCGATGTCATTTCCCGCCTCCAGATAACGATAATCAAGCCCAAACGCCTTGAACAAATTATTGTTCGCTGCGCCGTTTGTCGCGCGGAGTTCGCGGAGATTTTCATACAAGCCGCCATAATTTTTGTCAATCGACATTTCATTGTCATTGACGATAATGATAAGATTACTGTGCAACTGCGCCGCATTATTGAGCGCCTCAAGCGCAAGGCCACCTGACAAGCTGCCGTCGCCAATAATCGCAACGACATTGCCCGATTCGCCCGCCAAATCACGCGCTTTTGCGAGGCCGACCGCATTTGCCACCGACGTCGACGTGTGCCCCACATTGAAAAAGTCGTGCGCGGATTCGTGCGGATTTGTGTACGGCATCACATCGTCGTAATGCCCTGGCTCAAAGCCAATTTTGCGACCCGTCAGCATTTTGTGTGGATAAGTCTGGTGCGAGACATCCCAGATAAATTTGTCAATCGGTGAATTGAACACGTAATGCAGCGCGACCGTCAGCTCTGAAATCCCGAGATTCGAGCCCACGTGTCCGCCATGCACAGCCGTTTTCTCAACGACTTTGTGATTCATTTCGGCCGCCAGTTCTTGCATTTCAGCAAGCGTGAGCGCCTTGACATCTTTTGGACTATTAATTTTTTCTAAAACCATGATTTCCTACTTTCTACGGTAAATTTTACCATAAAAATCTGAGCGCTGTCAGACCTTAAGTTTGATAATAAAACGCGTGCCCGTCGGCTGATTGTCTTTCACAGCAATCGTACCTTTCATCGCGCTGACAATTTCTCGCGCCAGTGAAAGCCCCAGCCCCAAGCCATTTTTGCCACGCGTGCGCGCCTCATCGACGCGATAAAAACGATCAAAAATCTTCTTTTTATTGTCGTCAGAGATGCCAGGACCATTGTCGCTGCTGACAAGAATCAGCTCATGCCCCGATTTCTCGACAGAAATCGAAATTTTTCCATCAGCGCCTGTATATTTGACCGCGTTGTCAAAGAAAATCGTCAGGACTTGCTTGACCAAATCGCCGTCAATCGAGAGTTTCTCGTCCGGCTTGTCAAAGCTGATAGAAGACGAAAATTCCTTGGCCTGATCGCGCGCGAGCAGTTCATAATTTGCGAACGTTTCTTCAAAAAATGCGCGTCCGACGTCTTCTTTTTTGACGCTGATTTTTCCGTCCGACTTCGCCATTTCGAGCAAATTATTCGTCAGCAGCCGCATATTGCGCACTTCATTGAGGCTCGCCGAAATGTTTTCCGACGCGTCAATAATCGTCGCTGATGGCGTTTGAAACAATAATTGCAGCCGATTTTGCAGAATCGCAAGCGGCGTTCTGAGCTCATGGCTTGCGTTTGACACAAATGCTTTTTGCCGCTCCAGCGCCGCTTCAAGCGGTCGCATTGACCAGCGCGACAAGAAAATCGCGACGCCGACTGACAGAATCCAAAAAAGCGCCATGATTTTGTAAATTGTCAGCTGCGTGTCTTGAAAATTTTCCTGCAGCTGCGTCACATTTTGAAAAAGCTGAATATAGCGCACCGACTTGCTCTGCCCTGTCAGCCCATTCGCCTCAATCAGCGTCGAGCGAAACACCATGTTGCCGTTAGTTGACGTCTGATCATTTTGCGACGGATCATTTGATGTCGCCAAATTCCCCTGATAATTAAGCGTCACAGCGCCAATTTTGCCAATCAACGACTTGTCAACTGCCGTCTTTTGCGCATGATAATACGTCGCGATGCCGTCCGCTTGATAATTCAGCACATTTCCCGACGCATCGTACAGCACGATAAACGTATTCGGATTGTACAAATTTTTGGCAAGCGTCTGCTGATATTGCCCATTTTCGTCAGCTGGCGATTGCACCGTCGTCTCGCCTGCCCCGAGCGTCGGACGATAAGCTGGACTCCAGCCAAGCGAAGCCGCTATCGCCGGTTTCTTTGACAAATCTGTCAGCTGAAGATCCGTTTTCCCGTAGATCGTTCGTGTCAACGTCCCAACCGTCGCACCCGTCAGCATCAAAAAGATGCCCGTAAACACCAAAAAGAAGTAGATAAAATGCCGTCCACTACTTTTTAAGAAATTCTTGATTTTTAAAAATAATTTGTTCAAAATTTATTGTAAAATATAACCCACATTGCGCAGCGTCTTCAATTTCTCCGCAAACTCCGTCCCTGAAAGCTTCTTACGCACCTTGGACATGTAAACCTCAACCACCGTAATCGTTGTGTCGCTATCAAATCCCCAGATTCGATCAAAAATCTGCTCCTTTGGCAAAATAACATTCCGATTTTGCAGCAAATAAACCACCAAATCATATTCTTTCCCGAGCAATTCAATGGACACATCGTCAACTTTCGCTGTCTGATTTTTTGTATTGACCGTGAGATTGCCATACGATAAACCAGCCCCATCATCAATCTTACCCGAGCGCTTCAAAAGCGCCAAAATCCGCGCCTTCAACTCATCCAGATAAAACGGCTTCGTAATATAATCATCCGCACCAATATCAAAACCTTTCATCTTATCCTCAAGCGATTCTTTCGCCGTCGTAATCAGCACTGGCGTCATCACATTTTTGCCGCGCAGACGCTTCAACACCTCAAATCCCGAAAGCTCTGGCAACATCAAATCCAGCAAGATTAAATCGTACACATTTTGCTCCGCCTCAAAAAGCCCCTCCTCGCCATCAAAAACCTGTGTCACCTCCGCAAACGACTCCAAAAAATCATACGTCGAATTCGACAATTCCAAATCATCTTCCACCAACAAAATCTTAATCATTTCCATATTCCCTTGCTCTTTTCTTTCCATTATACCTCATTTTAGCCCAGCATGCATAACCAAACCTTAAAAAAATCTAAGCTGCTTTCCGCCCGTTTTCATACCTTTTCCACATGGCTGCTCAACTGTCTCACGAGTCCTAATAAAATAAAAAGCCAGAAACACTGACTTTTTTTAAGCTCTATATACAATATTTTCTAGAATTTCTTCCGGAGTTGAAAGGCCTTGCCAAATCATTAAACGATCCTGAGAGTTATCTGTCAAATCATGACGCCCCAATTCATCTGTTCCGTCTACTAGCCATTCTGGAATTGAAGTACCTGCTGGAAAAATTGAAATCGCTGCACTTATTCCTCCTGACTCAATCACCAGAGTGAAAGTAACTCCACCATCATGGCTTGTGCCTACCATAATCTGATGAACTGCACTATTTCCATTTGCAAAAGTTACTGTATTTCCAGAAATCACGAAATTTCTATCTGGAAATTGCTCATTCTCCCAACTCCCTTGCAAACTTGCGAAATCGCCTCGCTTGATGGCTTCTAGGTCAAACTTTGTGCTTGGTTGTTCTGGTGTCGGAGCTGTCGGCGTATTTGCTTCTGGAACAGGTGCAGGTGTTGGAGTAGCAATCCCATTTTCTGGTTCAACATGACTTGGTGCTTCTTGAACGCGCTCCGCTTCTGCCTTTGTCTGTGTTGGGGCATTTCCTTGCTGGCTAAATGCAAATACTCCAAGAGCCCCCAGTAAAACACCTACACTAATAGAAATTGCCAAAACTGTTTTCTTTTTCTTCGACATCTTTTTCTTTTTCTCATTGCCGTCATTTCCAAGCTCCGGCGGTCCATGTTGCTGTTCTGTAGAAAAATTTTCATTTTGCTTTTCGTCTAAATTTGTCATCTTTGCCTCTCTTTCTTAAGCTTATTATATAAAATGAGCCTTAAGCGAAGCAATATTAATTTCAATTAGTTCGTTCGACCAATTCACATTTGTTATAAAGCCACAACTGTGACTATTCGATTTAACACGGCTCTAAAACACTAGATAATGGGTTATTATGAATTATAAAGTTTTGTGACTATTCGATTTAACACGGCTCTAAAACAGATAGATAAGCCCGTTCAAAGTTTATCTAGTTTTGTGACTATTCGATTTAACACGGCTCTAAAACCTCAAATGTTTTTAGAATTTGTCATTTCTCCTGACGACGGAGTTCAAAATCGAACAGAGACTTTTTATTTAATTATCATAATGGAAGCGGCAGGAAACGATAATCAGCCGTTCTCCCTCAAAGTAATAAATCAAGCGATGCTCTTGGTCAATTCTTCTTGACCAGAGTCCTTGTTTATCTTCACGTAGTGCTTCTGGCTTTCCTATTCCTTCATAGCCGCTGCGCAAGCAATCTTTGATGAGTTGACGAATTTTCTTGACCTGCTGTTTATCTGTATCTAGCCAATATTCAAATTCTTGCCAAGCAAGAACTGTCCATTGAACATTTTCAGCTTTTATTGCCATGGACGCTCATTCGCTTGCCCTGTCCTTGCTTGTTTCCAAGAAGCCATGATGAAGTCAACATTGGCTTTGGAAGAATTGATATAAGCATTCTCTACCATATTATCATAATCGCGCTTGCTCATGACGACAATATCTTCTTCTGCATTCTTTGAAGTTACGATGTAAGGCACCGCATCTTCGTTGACCTTAATCATGTAATCTTTGAGATTTTTTCTGAAATTACTATAATTGACCGCGTCCATGGCTACCTCCAAGTTTTTATATAGTTATTGTACCACTTTTTGTACCT
>JAIRUZ010000005.1 GCA_031254115.1 Streptococcaceae bacterium | reverse complement strand
GTTGAGCCTGAAATCCTTGGTGAAGTAGAGATGGTGCTTGCTGACAAAAAAGCGGCGCTGACGAATCAGAAAATATAAATAAGCAGCCGCAAGAATAAGCAAAAGCGTATTAAAGCCGTCAAACTGCAAATTATTTTCAAAAAATAACACTTGCTGAAATGCAATTAAACTCACCCACCAAATCCAAGCAAGTCTGAAATTTCCATCCAGCGGCTGACAATAACCCGATTTCATTGAGTCCCTCCTTTGCTTGAACTTGACGTGCTTGATGAAGACGAAGGAACGCTTGATTTAACAAGGCCTGGCTCAGTTGATTTGTAGAGAGGCGTCGTTGAAACGCCATGATTTTCAGACAATAATGAGGTTGATTTCGCCTTCAAAAGGGCTTGTTGCTCTTTGAGGCGCTTCTCTGTTGTCGCCACATTGTACGAATAATCGCCCGCATCAACAGGTGTAAAGCCTGTTGGCGTATAGAAACGCAGCAAATCCTCAGAATTCATCGCATCTGACATGTTTAATAACGTATTGACTTTTGTCTGAATTTGATTCAAATAAGCGATTTGCGAGGCATTTGGCGTAATAGTTTGCCCCGATTTTGTGTCATAGTATGTGGTACTCGTGCCCGATGGCTTGATGAAACTTGACGTCACAAAGCCGCGGTTGCGCAGCGCAATAAACTGTTGCCGATTTTGGCTTAGCAAATCTTGCCCAAATTGCATGTAGGATTTTGTATCCACGCCAAGCAAATGCTCAAGCGTCGGCATCACGTCCAATTCGCCACCATATTCATTTGAGATGCCGCCGTCCGTGTGCCCAGGGATATTAATCATAAACGGCACGCGCTGCATCATGACATTATCATAATCCGTCCAGACGGCCGTATTGTTCGCCGTGGTCGTGTCGCTGCTTGAGCTGCTAGACGATTGGAGCGGTGCTGATGAAATGTTTTTCCCCAGATAAGGAAGATAGGCATTGTCATCCGTGCTTCCAGAAATCCCGTAATGATCGCCATAGAGCACGATAATAGACTTGCTGTAAAGCCCAGACGCTTTTAGATAATTGAAAAATTCTTCAACTGACTGATCCAAATAATGCGCGGTCAGGAAATAGTTGTTGATAAGTTGGTCGGGAGAAGAAGTCGTTTTGAATTTTGTGTCAAGCTCATCTTTGGTCAATCCAGTATACGGCGTGTGATTGCTGAGTGTCAGATATTTCGCATAAAATGGCTGTTGGAGCTGCTCGAGATATTGGATGGAGCCAGAAAAAAGATATTTATCCTTAATTCCCCAGTCGGTTGAGTTTTCTGAGTTTTTATTCCAGTAAGATTGGTCAAAGAAATTCTGGAAGCCCATATTGCGGTAAACATTGATACGATTGTAAAAAGAGCCCACATTGCCATGAAAAACAGCGGACGAATAACCTTCTTGCTGATTTAAAATAGCAGGCATTGCTTGGAAAGTTTGCGAAGAGCCGAGAGATTGGAAAAGAGAGCCCGTTGGCAGTCCAAAACTTGATGTTTCGAGCATATTTTCGGCGTCTGACGTCTTACCTTGGCCGACTTGATTCCAGAAATTGCTAAACGCATAGGTCGAGTTGGAGTGATAAAGCGAGTTCAGAAAGGGCGTCACTGCCACGCCATCGATTTTTTTGTCAATCAAATCCTGCTGGAAACTCTCGAGATGAATCATAATGACATTTCGATTTTTGGCAACACCAAAAACTTGCGTGTTGGGTGCGAGATAACGATTTTCTTCAATATATTTTTGAACTTTCGTAAAATCCGATTTTTTTGCGATAGAGCGCGCTTGGTTGGCAACGTGAGTGTACCAGCCATTTGTCACGAGCCATGGACCAAGCCCAAGATAACGGACAACATACGTGTCGTCAAATTGCGCTTGGCGAGAAACCAAACGGTGCTCGGTCAGATCGCCGCCCCAAAAAGTAATGAGGAAAATCATGAGCGAAATCGAAAAATGCTTAAAAGCCGTACGCTTTGAAACGGCACGATTATCCATCTTGAACTTACGAAAGGCAAATAAAGCAACCACTACAACCAGATCAACCCAATATAAACTATCAATCGGATAAACGGGAATGGAACTATAATCAAACCCGTGCCCGAGCATGCCCGCGCCACCAGTCAAGGTATTAATAGAAAGGAAGTCAGAAAACTCACGGTAATAGAGGACATTTGCATAGACCAGGAGTGAGCCTAAAAATGCAAAGATGGCGGTCGCTGTATAAAATAGGGGTGTGCGCTTGATAAAGAGCGGAAGTGTTAAGAAAATGGCTGTAAAACCAATGGGGTTTACGAGCATGAGCAAATAATCTGCAAGATTGACGCTGTGAAGACCCTGAAAAACAAACAAATAAGTCAAAATCGTCTTTAGCCAAATGAAAAAGACCAAAAACCAGATGAGGCCTGTGCGCGTACTGATACCATTGATTAATGTTTTAAAGGATAATTTTTTCATTGGCTTTATTTTACCATAAAATGAAAAAGGGGAGGCTTTAAACGGGAGGATTGTATGATATAATGGAAACACTGAATCTGTTTCATAGCTGAGTTAGTCTTCAAAAGAAGCGGGTTATGAAACAAGTCTATTAACAGAAAGAGAGAGTTTACATGCCAACACCACATATTGAAGCGCAAAAGGGAGAGATTGCTGACAAGATTTTGTTGCCGGGAGATCCGTTGCGTGCAAAATTTATCGCGGAACATTTTTTAGAAGATGCGGTGCAATTTAACAATGTGCGTGGCATGCTTGGTTTTACGGGCAGATACAAAGGCGAACGCATTTCTGTCATGGGCACGGGCATGGGCATTCCGTCTATTTCGATTTATGCCAACGAACTGATCACAGAATATGGCGTGAAAAAGCTGATTCGTGTGGGAACGGCAGGTTCGATTAATCCAGATATTCATGTGCGCGATTTGGTGATTGCGCAGGCGGCAGCAACGACGAGTGCCATTGTGCGCAATGATTTTCCAGCGTTTGATTTCCCGCAAATTTCAGATTTTGAGTTGCTTGATCACGCCTATCATATTGCCAAAGAAATGGGCATGGCTGCGCATGTCGGCAATGTCTTGTCGTCAGACTTGTTCTACGGCGGGCCAGACGGCGTTGCGCTTGGGAAACTCGGTGTGATGGCGATTGAGATGGAGGCCGCGGCGCTTTTCTATCTTGGCGCGAAGCACCGCGTGCAGACACTTGCCATTATGACGATTTCTGATCATATCTTGACGGGCGAAGTGACGACGGCTGAGGAGCGTCAGGTAACGTTCACGGACATGATGAAAGTCGGCCTTGAAACGCTGATTGCAGATTAAAAATGAAAAAAATTTGATTTGAGCGCGCAGCTTTGTTTTGCGCGTTTTATGTTGAGGGAGCAGCAAGAAAGAGATGACAAAGGAACGTTTTCTAAATTATACAGATGCCATTGTGGCGATTATTGCGACCATCATGGTGTTGGAGTTGCCGATTCCCAAAGAGGTCAGTTTTTCGGCACTTCGCGAGGCAGCTTCACCATTTTTTGCCTATTTTTTGAGTTTTACTGTAATCTGGATTGTTTGGTTTAATCATCATGGACTTTTCAGTAAGGTCAAGAAAGTCAATGGAAAAGTCTATTGGTACAACGG
>JAIRUZ010000040.1 GCA_031254115.1 Streptococcaceae bacterium | reverse complement strand
CAAATCTTCAAGTCAATATCGCAGTGAGTCCAAGTTATGACATCAATGCTCTTCTCAATTATGATTTGTTAGGTAATACGGTCGCTGTAGGTAATACACTTCAGTCTCCCGTAATTGGAAGGTATCAGCCAATTGCCACTATCAGTAAAACAGATCTTCAGGCTATCATTGCAAATAATCCAGGAACGACAACGGTAACTCCAGGTTATACAACGGCTGCGAATGTCTCGGATAATGGAGTAGGCAATCATCTCTCCGTCACAAATTATACTTATAATTGGATGGGGGCATATAGTCCGGGCGGAATCCTGCCATCTTATACAGGTCCAGATGGTACCGTGTATCAATTGGCAGCGGTTAGTACAGCCTATAATACGTCAACAGACTATGCAGCTAAAACAATTCAAAATCTCTGGTTCCTAGATCCGAAAGATCCGATAAGTTCTTTTGAAAATCTACCTCTTCAGTGGTCAACGGCTAATGGGCAGAACATGAACATTTGGTTCGTCTACATGCCAGCACCAAAATTCCCAACGGTGCCAGTTCCACCATCACCAGAGCCTCTGGCCTTGCCAGCAGCGTCATTGCTTCCAACGACCGCACTGACCTCGCCAGGCACCTTTGCGCCCTTGACAGCCAGCCCAGCAGGTACAATCACACCGACCTTTAAAACCATGACAGGCATGGCCATCCCAACCCCAACAGGCGTCGCCTTAAAACCAACCCCACCTGCATCAAGCCCAACCAAAGATGTCGCGCTGACGGAGAATGGTGACTCGGTTGACAATGGCAGCATTGGGCTTACAAACAATTTTGTGTACGAGCTTGACAGCAAGTATTTCTATGCGAACCGTGATCAGACGACGCAATGGAGCTTGACAGATGATTACAATCAAGCAGATGACAAATATCAGGGAACGTATGATATTTATGCGCTGACAGATTTTGGCAGCTACAAAACGGGTGACAAGATTGCGACGCAAACTGACACGACCTATTTCACGGCAGCTGACACAAATGGTGTGTTGAGCTTTACCGCGACACAGGCGTGGCTTGATCTCATGAATCAAAATCTCGCTTCGGGTATCCAATGGACGATTGACGCCGCATTTGAGCGTATAACAGGAAATGTTCAAGTGCAAAACACGTTCACGGAATCTGTGAATAATGTGACGCAAAACTCAAATACCGTCACGACGCACACGCCAAAACCATCGATTGACATCGAAAAGGCAAATAACAGCGTGCCGTCTGCCGGCAATGGTAATTACACAGATACGCCAAACAATGCGGGACCAAATGACCACGATACATCAGGGACTGCGGACGTCATGCAACCTGGACAAGCGACAGAGATTTATTTCCGTATAACGAATAACGGAACAGAGGACTTGAAGACGGTGACGGTGAGCGATCAACTTACGACAGATGATACGTCTGGTACAAATGTTGGCACCATCACATGGAAAGACGCGAACGGTCAAGTATTGACTGTTACAAACAACGTGCTTTATAACGCTGACGGCTCTGGCTTTATCTTCAAAGTTGGTGATTATGTGACGGGCTCAGCAACGCTGCCAGCCGTTCCGCTTGACTCGCTTCATGGTGATTTGGTGAGCGTGACAGGGATTGGCGTGCTCTCAGGTCTTCCAGTTGGTGACAATGATAAATGGTACGGACATCCAAAGACGCCTAAACCAAGTATTGACATTGAGAAGGCAAATAGTGCGCTTCCAAACGCGGGTAACGGCAACAACACCGATACGTCTGATAATGTGGGCACGAACGACCACGACACGCCAGGCACGCTTTATGTTGAAAATGCAGACGGCTCTGTCTCGATATTCTTTAGAATCACGAATAATGGCGAGGAACCATTGACGAAGATTGTTGTGAAAGATGTTCAAATCGCGGGAAATGATAATGTGCAGGGCATCGTTTATACGTATAATGGTCAAGTATTAACTCAAAATGCAGCGGGTGAGCTTACCGTTGCGGACGGTAGCTTACTTGTTCTTCCAGTGGGTGCTTATATCGTGGGTGAAGGCACATTGCCAAGTATGCCAGCAAATGTTCTCGAAGGCGACCAAGCAACAGTCACAGCGGTTGGGGCGATTTCTGGACTTCCTGTGGGCGATACAGACAAATGGTATGGTGAGCGCATTGTTCCTGCGAAACCGACACCAGCGCCAACGCCAGCTCCTGCGAAACCAGTCAAAGTGGTTCATCATCACTCCAAACACGAATTGCCTGAAACGGGCGATGGGAATGATGTTGCGTTCTTCTACGGCGGCGCATTTGCTCTTGCGGCTGCAGGTATGATGTATGGCATCAAACGTAAAAGAGCTTGATTAGCTCATAAAATAGGCCAATAAGCCGTCTGTCAGCGCTGACAGACGGCTTTTTATACCCTAAAATGCTATAATAAGGGTATGGAAGATTTAGTAACGTTTTTAAAGAGAAATTATGCGCTGGAGTTTCAAGATTTGAGTTTGCTCATGACAGCATTTACGCATAGCTCGTATCAAAATGAGATGCGTCTGCCAAAGACGGCCAACAATGAGCGGTTGGAGTTTTTGGGAGACGCGGCTCTTGAAGTGGTGATTTCAAAGTATTTATTTGAAGCCTATCCAGAGATGCCTGAGGGCGAGCTTTCAAAGCTGCGCAGCCAGATTGTCCGCTCGGAGTCGTTGGCTGAATTTTCGCGGCGCTGCGGATTTGATGCGTTTTTACTTTTAGGCAATGGCGAGGAAAAATCGGGCGGGCGAAATCGTGACACAAATCTCGAAAATTTGTTTGAGGCATTTTTGGGCGCGGTTTTGATGGATCGTGGCATGGCAGCGGTAGAAACGTTTTTGGCGCGTGTGGTGCTCCCGACGATTGAAGCGCGGACATTTGAGGCGGTGACGGATTACAAAACAGCCTTGCAAGAAGTGTTGCAAGCGAAAGGCGACACGGAAATTGTTTACCGCGTGGTCGATGAGGTTGGCCCCGCGCACGATAAGCTTTTTGTCGTAGAAGTTGTGGAAAATGAGAGCGTGCTGGGGCGCGGCGAAGGGAAATCAAAGAAAGCGGCTGAGCAACAAGCGGCACAAGATGCCTTTAGAAGGGCGCATGTGTAATGTTTTTAAAGCAACTTGAGATTGTGGGCTTCAAGTCTTTTGCTGAGCGTACAAAAATTGAATTTGACCGCGGAATCACGGCGATTGTAGGGCCAAATGGTTCGGGGAAATCGAATATCACGGAGGCGCTTCGCTGGGTCATGGGCGAGCAATCAGCGAAATCATTGCGCGGCGGGAAAATGCCCGACGTGATTTTTTCGGGCACCGAAAAGCGCAACCCGATGAATTATGCGGAGGTCGTGGCGTCGTTTGATAATGGCGACCGTGAGCTTGCGCTTGACGCTGAGCGCGTGGTGGTGAGCAGGCGTTTGTACCGAAACGGCGACTCGGAGTTTCGAATCAACGGGAAAAAATGTCGTCTGAAAGATATTACGGCGCTGTTTATGGATTCAGGAACTGGGCGCGATAGTTTGTCTATTATTTCACAAGGGCGGATTGAGGGAATTTTTAACAGCAAGCCAGAAGATAGGCGCGCGATTTTTGAAGAGGCCGCGGGCGTGATGCGCTACAAAACCTCGAAAAATGAGACCGAAACCAAGCTCAAACACACACAGGAAAATCTCGACCGACTCGAAGATATTATTTTTGAGCTGAGTGGACAATTGGCGCCGTTGCGTGTGCAGCGAGAAAATGCGCTGAAATTTCAAGAATTGGATAGTGCGCGCGGCCGTTTGGCGCTTTCAGTTCTGGTTGAAAATGTGCGCCTTGCACTTGAAAAGCGCGCAGAGGCTGTGGCCGCGTTGGCTGATGTGTCTGAAAAGCTGTCAGCGCTGACAGAAAGTCAAGCTGTTTATGCACGTGAAGTTGCCGAAATAAAAAATAAGCGAAACGAAGCAGAAGCGCAGTTTGAGCAATTGCAAAGTGAAATTTTGAGCGTGTCAGATCTGAAAGCGACTCTTGAACGCACGCTTGCCGTTGCGCAAGAACAAGCAAAATCGGCCGAGAAATCAAGCTCAGAGCGCGCCGCGCGCACGTCGCAGCTGACAGAGCAAGAAGCGACGGCCGAGCAGGAATTGTCGCGCGCTTTGGAGGTTTTGTCGCGACTGACAGCCGAAAAAGACAAGGCGACAGCTGAAATTGATGAGCTGACAGCCGAATTGGCCGCATTTGCAGAGTCGCCAGAAGCCGTCCTCGCAAAGCTTCGCGAGGATTATCTGGCGCTTGTCAATCGCGAGGCGACGCTTTCAAACGCGCTGACGAAAAATCGCGCCGATGTTGAAAATAGGATGGCGCGTGCAGCGAGCGAGGACGCGGAAAATGCGGCAAATCAAGAAAAATTGGCGCTTCTAAAAGCGGAATTTTCGAGCACAAATAGCGCGCTTGCAGAAGCTTCTGAAAAAGTTACGACGCTTGTAAAAGAATTTACACGTAAAAATGCGGCTGATCAGCGTCTGGCAAAAGAACTTGAAGCGGCCAAAAACGCGCAATTTCAAGCGTTGCAGACGCGGCAGAAACTTACGGCGCAAATTGAGAGTTTGGAGCGCATTCGTGCGAATCACAGCAATCTTTACGCGGGCGTGCGCGCGGTCATGCAAAATGGTGCGTTATCAGGCCTCGTTGGCGTTGTCAGTGATTTGCTGACGTTTGACGAAAGCTATGCGACGGCGCTTGATGTAGCGCTTGGCGCGGCGTCCCAAAATATCATCACGGAAAATGAGCACGATGCGCAAGCGGCGATTCGTTTTTTACGCGAAAAACGGCTGGGGCGCGCAACTTTTCTGCCGCTAACGACCATCAAACCGCGCGATTTCAGAGAGCTTGCCCGTGTTAAAAATCAGCCAGGTTTTATTGATTTGGCGGTAAATTTGGTGACGTTTGCGCCGCAATTGACGCCTGCTTTTTCAAATTTGCTGGGGGCAACGGTCATTGTTGACACGAGCGAGCATGCCACGGCAATTGCGAGGCTTTTGAATTTCACGGCGCGCATCGTGACGCTCGACGGCACGCAGATTAATCCCGGCGGTTCTTACGCGGGCGGCTCGCGCGGGAAAAATTCAACCACTTTCACGGCTGCTGAAATAGAGAAATTGCGCGGTCAATTGGCAGCTGCTGACGCAGCGCTCAAAAGCTCTGAAACACAGGTTGAGGCGCTCGCGGCGCAGCAAACACAGTTGTCAAAAGAATTGTCAGACGTGCGTGCGCAAGGCGAAGCCATGCGGCTGACAGAGGAACGCCTGAAAACGCAGGCGGCACAGCTTGCGCAAACCGTTGCAGATTTAAGCGAGCTCGTGACGCTCTCTACAAGCGCGTCTGACGCATCATTGCTCGGTAAGTTGCAAGCGGACAATGAAACTATTCTGTCAGCGCTGACAGAAATTGCGGCGCAAAAAACGGCGCTTGAAGCGCAAGAAATCAGCATTCAAGAGAATTCTTCTGCAGTCAATCAGCTAAAAACTGAAAAATCGGCTCAGCTGACAAACGCAAAAGTCAAAGCACAAGAAATTTCAAGCGATTTGGAACATACAAAGTCAGAACAAACGCGTCTTGCGGCGCTATTGTCAGAGCTTGCAGCCGAGAAAACGGCAATGTCCGCCGAAGCGACGGACACGCCAGCTGACACGCAGCAGTTACGCGCGCAACTCACGCAGGCCGAAGAAAAAGTGCAAGAATTGCAAGTGGCTCAGGTCTCGTTACGCATGAGCCGTGATGATTATGCGGCACAGCTTGAAGATTTGGAGGCGCGTAATCATGCGACGCTCGAGGAAAATCAAGCGCTTCGCACGCAGCAAACGCGTTTTGAATTTCAACTTGAGCAGCTTGAAAAAACGCTGCGCGCGCAGCAACTCTCGCTTTCCGAGGATTTCCATCTTTCGTATGACGCGGCGCTCGCGCAGGCGCAACCATTGGAACAGCTGGCAGAAGCTGAAAAAGAGCTCAAAAAGCTGGAGCGCGAGATTCGCACGCTTGGCCCTGTGAACCTCGAGGCCATCACGCAGTTTGAGGAAGTCAACGCGCGCTACGCGCTCTATACCACGCAAAAAGCAGATTTGGACGCGGCGCGCAAATTGCTTGAAGACAATATTTCAGAAATTGACGACGAAGTCAAAGTACGCTTTAAAACAGCGTTTGACGCAATTCGTGAAAGTTTTCAGACGACGTTTCGCCAAATGTTTGCTGGTGGCAATGCCGATTTGATTCTCACGAGCCCCGATTTGCTGAGTGCAGGTATCGAAATCGCTGTTCAGCCGCCAGGCAAAAAGCTTGCGAGCCTTTCGCTGATGTCGGGTGGCGAAAAAGCTCTGACGGCGCTCGCGCTCCTTTTTGCGGTTTTGCGCGTGCGCACGGTGCCGTTCGTTGTCCTTGACGAGGTCGAAGCCGCGCTCGATGAAGCCAATGTCAAACGTTTCGGCGATTACATGAATCATTTTGACTCTTCGAATCAATTTATCGTCGTGACGCACCGAAAAGGCACGATGGCCGCAAGCCGCGTCCTTTATGGCGTGACGATGCAAGCAGCAGGCATCTCAAAAATCGTTTCCGTCAAGTTTGACGACATTCCAGACGAAAAAACCGAACATTAAGACGATTAAATGATCGGAAATGAATCCTGAAATTTGACCTTTCTTGACCAATATGATATAATCAATTTATCAAAGGTCAGCAATGGTCAAAAGCTTCTGTCAGCGCTGATAGAAGCCAACAAGAGCATTTAACCTTTGAGTAAGATAAAAATGATACAATCAATTAAAAATGGAGGTTTCAACTTATGTTTGACGAAAATAATAAAAACTTATGCCAAAATTGCAATATGAATGAAGCGACGATTCATCTTTATACGAACGTCAACGGGCAACGCAAGCAGACGAATCTCTGCCAAAATTGCTATCAAATCATGAAATCTGGTGGTCAGGAAGCTTTTTTCAATTTGACAGGAAATGACGAAGGAAACGCGCAACCGCAGGAGCCACAAGGATTTAATCCGTTTGAGAATTTCTTTGGGAATCTGGGCGGCATGCAATCGCCACAAATGCAGCCGCAGTCAGGCGGCAATAATCGCCCGCCGCGTAAAGACAAGGGTTTGCTTGGCGAATTTGGTATCAATGTGACGAAGCAGGCGCAAGCAGGCGATATTGATCCCGTGATTGGACGTGATGAGGAAATCACGCGCGTGATTGAGATTTTAAATCGCCGCACGAAAAATAATCCCGTGTTGATTGGAGAGCCTGGCGTCGGTAAAACGGCGGTTGTTGAAGGGCTCGCACAAAAAATCGTGGACGGTGACGTGCCACAAAAACTTCTGAATAAATCCGTTATTCGCTTGGACGTTGTATCGCTTGTCCAAGGGACGGGCATTCGCGGTCAATTTGAGGAGCGCATGAAGAAGCTCATGGACGAAATCAGAAAACGCAAAGACGTGATTTTATTCATTGATGAGATTCACGAGATTGTCGGTGCGGGCTCTGCTGGAGACGGCTCAATGGACGCGGGTAATATTTTAAAACCTGCGCTCGCACGCGGCGAATTGCAACTCGTTGGTGCAACCACGCTGAATGAATACCGCATTATTGAAAAAGATGCGGCGCTCGAGCGTCGTATGCAGCCTGTTCAGGTTGATGAGCCGAGCGTGGAGGAGACAATCACGATTCTCAAAGGGATTCAAAAACGCTATGAGGATTATCATCACGTGAGATACACGGACGCAGCAATTGAAGCCGCTGCTGTGCTTTCAAATCGTTATATTCAAGATCGTTTCATGCCAGATAAGGCGATTGACTTGCTTGACGAGTCAGGCTCGAAGAAAAATCTGACGCTTAAATTTGTTGACAAAGAAGAAATCGCGAAGCGTCTGGTTGAGGCTGAGGCGCAAAAAAATGACGCGCTGCAAAATGAAGATTACGAAAAAGCGGCAAATCTGAGAGATACGATTGAAAAGCTTAGAGCGATGCAAAATGTGGAGCTTGATGAGAGCGAAACGCCAATCATTGATGAGCATGATATTGAGGCAATTGTTGAGCAAAAGACGAATATTCCAGTTGGCGAGCTCAAAGACAAGGAACAAAAGCAGCTGATTAATTTGGCGGGTGATTTGCGTGCGCATGTCATTGGCCAAGACGAAGCGATTGACAAAATTGCAAAAGCGGTTAGACGTTCGCGCGTCGGGCTCGGAAAGCCTAATCGTCCTATTGGCAGCTTTCTCTTTGTCGGCCCAACAGGCGTGGGCAAAACGGAACTTGCCAAGCAGCTTTCAGTGGAGCTTTTCGGCTCGGCGGACAATATGATTCGTTTTGACATGAGCGAATACATGGAGAAGCACAGCGTGGCGAAGCTCGTTGGTGCGCCTCCAGGATACATCGGCTACGATGAGGCGGGGCAATTGACCGAGAAAGTGCGGCGCAATCCGTACAGCGTGATTTTGCTTGACGAGGTCGAAAAAGCGCATCCAGATGTGATGCACATGTTCTTGCAAATTCTTGACGATGGCCGTTTGACGGACTCGCAAGGCCGCACAGTCTCGTTTAAAGATACGATTATCATCATGACGAGCAACGCGGGTACGGGGCACGCGGAGGCAAATGTTGGCTTTGGCGCGGCGCGTGAAGGGCGTACGAACAGCGTTCTCAATCAGCTGGGCGATTTCTTTAATCCTGAATTCATGAACCGTTTTGATGCGATTATCGAATTCGCGCCATTGTCGAAGGAAAATCTCTTACAGATCGTTGATTTGATGCTTGAAGAGGTCAATGCGCAGATTGCGAAAAATGACATTCATCTGAGCGTCACGCAGGCGGCCAAGGAAAAATTGGTTGATTTGGGTTACGATCCGAAAATGGGCGCGCGGCCATTGCGCCGCACGATTCAGGACAATATCGAGGATCCGATTGCTGATTTTTATATCGAGCACCCTGAAAATAAAAACTTGCTCGCAGATGTCATCGATGACAAGATTGTGATTGTCAATCAGAGCGCACAAGCAGACCCTGTCAGCGCTGACAAAACTGAAGAAATCACAGAAAATAATTAAACACTAAAAATCTCGTCCGGAATTTCCGCTCGGGATTTTTTTGTTTATTGAATCTGTTTCATAACCCTGCTTTTTCGCCCAACTCGCTTTAGCGCTCGGCGCGCGCGCCGAGTCAATGAACGCAAAGCTCGGTTGGTCTTCAAAAGCAAAACGGGTGATGAAACAAGTCTAATTAAAAAATAAACAACAGAGTGTCGGAAAACGGCGTTATGATTGCGTTTTCAGACTTTGTAAAAGAAGCTTTACACTCTTTATCCTTGCGGATGTAAGGGCTTTTTGCTATACTGAATCTGTAAGTTAGACATTACCCTTTTAAGAAAGGTTTTCAGATATGAAATTTTTCACAAAAACAGAAAAGTTCAACGGTTCATTTTCTCAGCTGGAGAAGTCGGAGCGCCGCTGGGAAGAGACGTATCGGCGTCGCTGGGCGCACGATAAAGTGGTGCGAACGACGCACGGTGTTAATTGCACGGGCTCGTGCTCGTGGAATGTTTATGTGAAAGAAGGGCTCATCACGTGGGAGCATCAGGCAACGGATTATCCGACGTGTGGGCCGAATATGCCAGATTTTGAGCCGCGTGGTTGCCCGCGTGGGGCGAGCTTTAGCTGGTATGAATACAGCCCACTGCGCATCAAATATCCTTATGTGCGCGGCGTTTTGTGGACGCTTTGGGAGGCCGCCAAAGAAGAATTCGCGGACGATAAAGTAAAAGCGTGGGCATCAATCGTTGAAGCTCCTGAAAAAGCAGAAGCCTATAAATCGGCGCGTGGGCATGGCGGGCTTGTGCGCGTCACGTGGGATGATGCGCTCGAAATTATCACCGCGATGCTTGGCTTTACTATCAAAAAATATGGACCCGACCGAATTGCGGGCTTTTCACCGATTCCTGCACAGTCGATGATTTCGTTTGCTGCGGGCAGTCGCTTTCTCTCGCTTTTAGGCGGCGAGATGATGTCGTTTTATGATTGGTACGCGGATTTGCCGCCAGCGTCGCCGCAAGTCTGGGGCGAGCAGACAGATGTGCCTGAGTCTTCTGACTGGTATAATTCGGGGTATTTGATGATGTGGGGCTCAAATGTGCCGCTCACACGCACGCCCGACGCCCATTTCATGACAGAAGTGCGATATAAAGGTACAAAAGTCGTGGCTGTCAGTCCTGATTATGCTGAAAATGTCAAATTTGCAGACAATTGGCTGGCGCCGCACCCTGGCACTGATGCTGCGCTTGCGCAAGGCATGACGCATGTGATTCTCGAAGAATTTTACATGAAACGCTCGACGCCGTATTTTGATAACTACGTGAAACAATACACAGATTTACCGTTTTTGGTGATTTTGGATGAAAAAGAAGGCAACCACACGGCGGGGCGCTTTTTGCGGCTTTCGGATTTACGGGGTGAAAAAGCGTCTGAAAATGCAGCCTGGAAGCCTGTTTTGATTGATGAAAATGATGGCGAAATCAAAGTGCCAAACGGAACAATCGGTCAGCGCTGGGACGAACATGAAAAATGGAATTTGAAGCTGGACGGCATTGCGCCTGCGTTGTCAGTCGGTAACCATCAGCTGACAGAGATTCAATTTCCTTATTTTGACGAAAACGGCGCGCGTACACTCACGCGAAAAGTTGCGGCCAAATATGTCAGATTTGAGAATGGCGAGGCGCACTTGGTAGCGACTGTTTTTGATTTGCTGATTGCGCAATACGGCTTCAACGACAATAACAACACCGTTTATACGCCCGCGTGGGCATCGGTTGTTACTGGCGTGAAAGCGAGTGTAATTCGGCAAATTGCGCGCGAATTTGCGCAAAATGCGGTGGACACACAGGGCAAATCCATGGTGATTATGGGCGCTGGGATTAATCAATGGTTCAATAGCGACATGACGTATCGCGCGATTTTTAATCTGATTATGCTGTGCGGCACCGAAGGCGTTAATGGCGGCGGTTGGGCGCATTATGTGGGGCAGGAAAAATTGCGGCCGGCCGAAGGCTGGGCGGCGATTGCTTTTGCCAATGACTGGAATAAAGGCGCGGCGCGGCAGCAAAATGGCCCGTCATTTTGGTATTTTCACTCAGATCAATGGAAATATGATGAGCTTGACAATGAAGCGCTCAAAAATCCATTGGCGAAGAAAACGGCAAATTCTTACAAACATCCAGCGGATTATAATCAGCTGGCGATTCGTTTGGGTTGGCTGCCAAGCTATCCGCAGCTCAATCGCAATTCGCTTGACTTTGTCAAAGAATATGGGACGCTGGACGAGGCGCAAGTGCGCGCGAAAGTGGTTGCGGAGCTTAAAGCGGGCAGCTTGGAATTTGCTGCGCAAGCGCCAGATCGCACGGAAAATCAGCCCAAAGCGCTCTTTGTTTGGCGCTCCAATCTTTTTAGTTCGTCTGCCAAAGGCCAAGAATATTTCATGAAGCATCTTTTGGGCGCTGAAAATGGCCTCATGGCGCGCACGAACGAGAATTTCAAGCCCGACGAGATGGAATGGGTTGACGACGAGGTCAAAGGGAAATTGGATTTGGTTGTGACGCTTGATTTTCGGATGGTCGCAACCCCGATGTACAGCGATATTGTCCTTCCAGCCGCGACTTGGTACGAAAAAGAAGATTTATCGTCGACCGACATGCACCCGTTCATTCATCCGTTTAATGCGGCGGTTTCGCCGCTTTGGGAATCGAAAACAGACTGGCAAATTTTCCGTCAATTGGCCAAAAAATTCAGCGAATTGGCAGAAAAAGAATTTACTGAGCCTGTGTATGATTTACATTTGAGCCCGATTATGCACGACACGAAAGGCGAGCTCGCGCAGCCATTTGGCAAAGTCAAAGACTGGAAAAAAGGCGAAATTGATGCGATTCCGGGCGTGACGATGCCAAATATCAAGCTCGTCAAACGTGATTATACCAAGATCTATGAGCAATTTGTGACGCTTGGACCCGCGCTTGAAAATGGCCGTGTGGGAGCCATTGGGCTGAGCTATCCGATTGGTGAGGAATACACGGCGCTCAAAGACAAACTTGGGGCTACTGATGCTGGCTTACCAAGCATTTATGACGAAAAGCGCGTGGCCAATGCGATTCTAAGACTTTCGTCAGCGTCAAACGGCGCTGTCAGTCGCAAGGCATGGGAAGCCGCTGAAGAAGAGCACGGCGTGCCACTTGCAGACATTGCTTCGGGCTATGTGCACACAGACATGGATTTTGAGTCGATTACGGTGCAGCCAAGCGCCGCGATTCCAACGCCGATTGGCACATCGGCCAATGTTGGCGATGAGCGTTATTCAAGTTTCAGCTTACAGATTCGTCGTTTGGTGCCCTTTCGCACGCTGACAGGCCGGCAGCAATTTTACATGGACCATGAAATTTTTGAGGAATACGGCGAGCAGCTGACAACGTACAAACCAACGTTGCCACCGCACGTCATGGGGCCAAAAGACAGGGAAATTGCGCCGTCAGCTGGGCGCGAGCTGACACTTCGTTACATGACGCCGCACGGCAAATGGAATATTCACACAATGTACGGCGACAATCTGGAGATGCTCACGCTCTTTCGTGGCGGGCCTGTCGTTTGGATTTCAAACGAAGATGCGGCCGACGCTGCCATCAAAGACAATGATTGGGTGGAAGTCTACAATCGAAACGGCGTCTTCACGTGTCGCGCCGTCGTTTCGCATCGGATGCCAAAAGGCACGCTTTACAGCTATCACGGTCAAGATATGACTGTCAATTCGCCTTTGTCAGCGCTGACAGGAAATCGTGGCGGCTCGCACAACGCACCGACACAAATTCAGCTGAAACCCACGCAAATGGTCGGCGGTTACGCGCAATTATCCTACGGCTGGAATTACTACGGACCGATTGGCAATCAGCGCGATTTGTATTGCAATGTCAGAAAACTTGACACAGTCGATTGGCCGAGTGAGCCAAAGAAAGGAGGCCGCAAATGAAAGTCAAAGCGCAAATTGGCATGGTTTTAAACCTTGACAAATGTATCGGTTGCCACACGTGCTCCGTTACGTGCAAAAACACGTGGACGAATCGCCCCGGTGCTGAATATATGTGGTTTAACAATGTCGAAACCAAGCCTGGCAGTGGCTATCCCAAACGCTGGGAAGACCAAGAAAAATACCGCGGCGGCTGGAAATTAGACAAAAAAGGCAAATTAACGCTGAAATCTGGCAGCAAATTTGACAAAATTGCGAAGCTGAAAATCTTCTATAATGACGATTTACCAGAGCTCGATGATTACTACGAGCCGTGGACCTACGACTACAAAAATCTGCAAGGCGCAGCTACCACGCATCAGCCCGTGGCACGCCCGAAATCTCAGATTACGGGCTTGGATATGGATCTAAAATGGGGGCCAAACTGGGAAGACGATCTTGCGGGCGGCGAAGCAGGCATTCAAAACGACCCAAATGTGTCCAAGATTGAATCGGAAATCAAGGCCAATTTTGAGACGACATTTATGATGTATTTGCCGCGTTTGTGCGAGCATTGCCTGAATCCTGCGTGCGTGAGCGCATGCCCGTCTGGCGCGATGTACAAGCGCGATGAGGACGGTATTGTTCTGGTGGATCAAGAACAATGCAAAGGCTGGCGTTTCTGTGTCAGCTCGTGCCCGTACAAAAAAGTTTATTTTAACTGGTCAACTCACAAAGCTGAAAAATGCACTTTCTGTTATCCGCGCATTGAAGAAGGTTTGCCGACGGTTTGCTCGGAGACTTGCGTCGGGCGCATTCGCTATATTGGCGTGATGCTTTACGATGCGGATCGTGTCGCTGAGGCTGCAAGTGAGCCTGACGAGACGCAATTGTACGCGCGACAACTCGAGATTTTCCTTGATCCGAAAGATCCAGAAGTCATAAAAGCCGCAAAAGAATCGGGAATTTCTGACGATTACATTGAAAAAGCGCAACATTCGCCGATTTATAAAATGGTTGTGGAGGAGAAAATCGCGTTTCCGCTGCACCCAGAATACCGCACGATGCCGATGGTCTGGTATTGTCCGCCGTTGTCACCGATTATGAATACGTTTGAGGGGCGCGATTCAATCAATGCGCCTGAGATGATTTTCCCAGCCATTGACGAAATGCGCATTCCGATGGATTATCTCGCGAGCCTTTTGACGGCTGGAAATCTTGCGCCTGTGAAAGCTGCGCTGTATAAAATGGCAATGATGCGGCTGTACATGCGCGCTGTAAGCAGTGGCAAAGACTTTGATGTTGAGAAACTCGCGCGTGTGGGGTTGACAGAAAATTCTACAAAAGCGCTGTACCGCCTGCTTGCGATTGCGAAATACGAAGACCGTTTTGTCATTCCGAAAGCGCACCGCGAAGACTATGTCGAAGATGCGGGCAAAGCCCAAGGCGCACTTGGCTACGAGCAATGCTCGGGTTGCACGCTGGCGGATTTGCATTCGGATATGCTTCAAAAGGCACAAAATGGCAAAAATGGCGCTGAGATTTACGCAGAGAGCTTTTACGGAGGCATTTGGCGTGCGTGAGATTCTGGAAAATGAGTTCCGCGCGCGTCAGGCCGCATTTGGCGCATTGTCAGCGCTGATAGATTTTCCGCAGCATGGCATTTTGCCTGCACACTTTAAGGCGTGGCCAGAAATTGCAGCACTCGCCGCCGAATTGAGTCTGTCAGCTGATATAGATCTGAAAATACGCTGGACACAGCTGTTTGAGAACAATAAAAAGCTGACGCTTTATATGACGTATTACAAATTGACAGATTCGCGCGCGCGTGGGCAAGTGCTTGCAAAACTCAAACTTTTGTATGAAGAATTTGGCATTTTGCTTGCGCAAGCCGAGCTGACGGATTATTTGCCAGCCATGCTTGAATTCTTGTCCGTCATCACTCTCGACGAGGCAACGGCTGAAAACCTTGCGGACTTGCAGTTGCTATTTTCGGTGCTTGAAGACGGTACGTTTGAAGCACTCAAACGCGCTGAAAATCCGCGCGAGCCTTATATTCGCTTGATTGCGCGGACGCGCGACTTGCTCAAAGAATGTCTAACGATAGAAAAAGAGGAAATAAACTCATGAGCGATTTTGGAACTGTTTTACTGTGGGTCGTGTACCCGTACGCAATGCTGGGCTCATTCTTTATTGGAACGTTTGTGCGCATGCGAAAGCCTGGCACCGTGACGGCAAAATCCTCAGAACTGCTTGAGAAAAAGCGGCTGATTTGGGGCTCGATTCTCTTTCACGTAGGAATTTTGGGCGTGTTTGGTGGGCATGTCATCGGGATTTTTGTGCCCGAGAGTTTCACGCGCAGCATCGGAATTTCGGACGAATTTTATCATCGGGTGCTTGCAATGGGAATTGGCGGCTTCTTTGGCGCTATGCTGCTCGTTGGTGTTTTGGTGCTCGTTTACAGACGTTTTTCAGATCCGCGCGTGCTCGCGACAAGCTCTATCAGCGACAATATCGTGATTTTAGCACTTGCTGTGACGATTATTTTGGGCATGCTCTCAAGCTTTGTCGTCGGCCCTCAGACGCCAGGTTTTGATTACCGCCAGAATATTTCAATCTGGGGCCGTACTCTCTTCACCTTGCAGCCGCATTGGCAAGCAATGGCTGGATCGGCCGTGCCGCTCGTCTACAAATTGCACATTATTTGCGGGCTCGCCATCTTTGGCTTTTTCCCGTACACACGGCTCGTGCACGCGCTTTACGTGCCGCTTCAGTACATCACGCGTCGCTTTGTTGTTTATAGGAGATACAACTAATGCTAGAAATTGCAACCTCAATGGATATTTCTGTCAGCGCTGACAGGGTTTATCATTCTTTTGTCAGTGCTGACAAAATCGGGAATTTCTGGTTTAGCCAGTCGTCAGCTGACTGGGAAGTCGGAAAATCGGTCGCGTTGACGTACACAGAATTTGCCGCCACGGTTCCCATTGAGATTTTAGAATTGCGCGCCAATGAAAAAATTGTTTTTAGCTGGGGGCCGAGTTCTGACGTGCGCGTGATTACCATCTTGCTTTTGCCGACAGAGGCCGGGACGCGCGTGAGCGTGAAAGAGCAAGGCTTCAAAGAGTTCGAGGATTTGCTCTCTGAGCCAGCACTTTCCGCGTCGCTGAGCTATGAATATCATGCTATTTTGTCCACATTGCTTGATGGAAAAGGTGGCTGGACGTTCATGCTGACGTGCCTCAAAGCCTATCTTGAAAATAATGTCACGACGCTTCGCTTGGGACTTATTCCTTAAAATCATAAAAAATACGTCACGACTTTATGTCTACAAATTGAATCAGCCTTTAGGCTGATTTTTTCGTTTGAAATTTTGGTAAAATAAATCTATCAAGGAGGTTGACTAGAAATGATGATGACAAGTGATTTTAGCGTTTGGCGCGTGATTCTCACGGTGTTAGTGGCGCTATTTATCCTGAAAATAATGGGTGGTTTTGGCTGGATTTGGCATGGGCGTCGCAGCGAAAAACGTGCACTGCGAGAAAAAGAGCTTTTGCGTGCGGAAATCTATCATGAAGCGGGATTTTCAGAAAAGGATATTGAAATTTTCACGCGCGAAATGAATGCGGCCAAAAAGCAGATTGATAGCTGGATTGCGCGGGTTAAAAATTCCAACGAATTGCAAATGATTGAGCAGGTGACGGCTGGGCTTGACAGTGCCAAAAATATTTTTCGTGAATTGCAAAAAAATCCGAAAAATTTGACGAAGCAAAATGCGTTTTTGTACACAGATTTGCCCAATATGCTTGCGCTGACGGAAAAATACGAGTCCATGCAGCTCGAGAAAATGAAAAATGAGGTGACGTCGCGCGATTTGAGCGAGACTTTATTACTTATCAAAACGCTATCAAAAAAAATTGCCACGCGCTATCATGACATGCTCATGGACGATGTGAACATTATCAAAGGTCAGATTTATTGAAAGGAGCAGTAGAATATGACGAATAATCCAGTGTTAGACGACTTGCTTGGCGAAAAAGAGACGGCAGCTGAGCTGACAACTATGGAAACACAGGCGCAAATGCGTGCGGTTGAGGCTTTGGCGCCTGACGAACTTGAAAAGGCAAAAATGCTTTCTGAAAAGTTGAATGAAAACGAGACGGACTCGGTCATTGAATACGGTGCGGCGGCGCAGGACAAGATTTCGGCGTTCAGCCAGAGCGTGCTTGACAAGGTGCAATCAAAAGATCTTGGCGAAGTGGGCGGCACGCTGACAGATTTGATGTTCAATCTCAAAGAGGCGAATCCAAACGAGCTCGTGGCTGACAAACCGGGCGCTTTCGGGAAATTATTTGGTAAGGTCAGAAAATCAATTTTTGAGATTACACAAAAATATCAAAAAATCGGCGCGGGTATTGACAAAATTTCCTCAAAATTGTCGCATGAGCAGGCGGGATTGCTGGAAGACAATCAAATGCTGAGCAAGCTTTACGATGAAAATTTGAATTATTTTCAGGCGCTGACGGTTTATATTGCGGGTGCCGAGCTGAAATTAAGCGCGCTTGAGACAACGGCATTGCCCAAAGCGCGGCTTGCGGCGCAACAACCAGAGGAAAATGCGCTGGCAGTTCAGAAAGTCAGCGATTTGGAAGCGTACAAAAATCGGCTCGAAAAGCGTGCGCATGATTTGCGTCTCGCGCGTCAGCTGACGATTCAGCAGGCGCCGCAAATTCGGCTGATTCAAAATACGAATCAAGAATTGGCAGAGAAAATCCAAACGTCGATTAACACGGCGATTCCGCTATGGAAAAATCAGGTGGCGATTGCGCTGACGTTGCTCAGGCAGCGAGATGCACTGACAAGCCAGCGCATTGTCTCCGAGACGACAAACGATTTGCTCAAGAAAAATTCGGAAATGCTCAAAACGTCGACGCTTGAAGCTGCACAGGAAAATGAGCGCGGGCTGATTGACATCGAAACGCTGAAAATAACGCAGCAAAATCTTTTGACAACGATTGAAGAAACCATGAAAATTCAGGCGGATGGCCGCTTGAAGCGCCAGCAGGGCGAGATTGAGCTCGTGAAAATGGAAGCTGATATCAAGGAAAAATTGCTCGCATTGAGCGCAAAAAAATGACCGTCAGGGTCATTTTTCATTGTGATTGGGGAGGTCTTTAAAGCTTGTGGCTTTGGCGTCAAGGCATTTTAGAAAGTTGTAGAAGCGCCGCTCACCTGTTGCTAGAAAATCCGCGAGCTGCTGATGGCTAAAAGTCAGATGGCAAATCGGAAAATTCTCGCGGACGTAGACGTTGTCGGCTGACAGGAGTTTCAAAATCTGTACACGCGTGATTTCAGGGCTGTCAGACGGCAAAATCAGATAACTCTGCGCGTTTTCAAAATCCTGAGTTTGCTTTGACACCGTGTAAAGCCCTACAAGCGGGCCTTCGCCTGCAAATTCACGAGCGTCACATAAGACGGTAGCTGACGGAAATTTTGCAGTGAGCGCGTGTGCATTTGTCGGGCTTGCGACGATAAAAACGCGTTCTGTCAGCGCTGACAGATGTTCAACTGCTAATTGTGCCCAATTTTCAAATAATGCTTTGTCGCCCGTGGCAAAACGGCGCGACCCACCGCCCGCAAGAAAAATCCCGTAAGTCATGCCTGTATTGTAGCACAAGTTTGCCTAATTCAGCGTGAAAAATGTAAAAGATAGACGACAGTTTGTTGCCTATCTTTTTAAGTATGAAGTGGTATAATGAAAGCATGTTTTTAAACAGAGAAGCAATTTCCCTTAAAGAGGCGCAGCGCCTGCTTGCGGAGCTTTCCGTTTGGCCGAAAACGGAGCTGAAATCAGCTCGTTCTGCGCATGGTTTTGTGCTTGCTGAAAACGTTTTTGCGCCATTTCCAATCCCGGCGTTTAGGCGCAGCGGCTACGATGGATTTGGGATTTTGGCGTGCGACAATAAGAATTTTCCACGGGAGTTTCAGGTGATGGAAACGCTCGGCGCAGGCGCGACATTAGATAAAACGCTTCAACCTGGCGAATGCGTGCGTATCATGACGGGCGCAAAAGTGCCAGATGACGTGGCGGCTGTCGTGATGCTTGAAGAGACGGAAAATCTGTCTGCTAGCCGCGTGCGGATTTTAAACGGCAGCGCAAAGTCCAATATTTCTGAAATTGGGGAAGAAATCAAAGCGAAAGAAAACGTTTTAAGCGTGGGTACGCGGCTCAACGCGGGCGCAATTTCGGTTTTGTGCGCATTTGGTATTAACGAAGTCACGGTTTATAAAAAGCCGCGTGTCGCGGTGGTTGCGACGGGCTCCGAGCTCTCTCGTGCGGCAACGCCTGAAACGGGCACGGTTTATAATTCCAACGGCCCCTTGCTTGCTGGTTTGATTTCGGAAAATGGCGGCATAGTGACTGGCGAATATGAGCTGACAGATGATCTGGACGCGACACGCGCGCTGTTTAGGCGGCTGACAAAGGAAAACGATTTGGTCGTCACGACGGGCGGCGTGTCGGTTGGCGATTTTGACTTTGTCGCGCGCGTGGCCAAGGAGCAGACGTTTTTATTCAATAAACTTGCGATGCGCCCAGGAAGTCCCACGACCGCATTTGTGATGAATGAAACGCCTGTGGTTGCATTATCTGGCAATCCGTCGGCGTGTTTTACAGGCTTTTGGTTTTTTGTTGAGCCGCTGATTCAGCGCTTTCAGGGGCGTGAAACGGCAGCTGAAGAAGGCAAGGCGATTTTGGCGCATGCTTACACGAAAAAAAATGAGTTTGACAGGTATCTTCACGGGGTTCTGGACGCTTGCGGTACAGTCACGCTGGATGGACACGGCCAATCAAGCGAGCTTGCAAGCCTGTATCAGGCCAATTGTTTCTATCAAATTCCGTACGGAACGTCAGTAAGTGCAGGCGGATCTGTAAAAATTTGGCGGCTGCCATGAAAATTTTGCAGATTGTAGGCACTAAAAAATCAGGAAAAACGACGTGTGTGGTTGATTTTATCACGTCGGCGCGCGAAATCGGGCTCAGTGTGGCGGCGATCAAGCATTCGAGCCACTCTGTCGTCATGGACACGCCCGAGACTGACAGCTTCAAATTTGCGGCGGCAGGCGCGCGGGAGGTGAGTCTTGCGACGGCTGACAGTTTTTTGTATCACAAAAGCGCGCCTGTCGAGATTGATGAGATTCTTTCTGATTTTGTCAGCGCTGACACGGATTTGGTGCTGATTGAAGGCTTTCGCAGCGCTGAATTTCCACGCTTGCAGCTGCTGAAAATAGGCGAAATAAAAGATCAGATAGGAAATGGCACCTTTGGCAGTATTTTTGAAATTGGACGTGGCACGGATTTGACGACGACGGAAAAGCGAAAGGAGTGGCTGAAAAAATGGCTGGAAAATTGACCCATATCAACGCGCAAGGCCGCGCAAAAATGGTCGATGTGTCTGAGAAGATGCCGACAAATCGTGTGGCGAAGGCAACGAGCACGCTTGTTATGCAACCTGAAACGCTTGCCCGTATCAAATCGGGCGGCATCGAAAAAGGCGATGTTCTTGCAGTCGCGCAAACGGCTGGCATCATGGCCGCGAAGCGCACGAGCGAGCTGATTCCAATGTGCCATTTGCTTGCGCTGACAGGTATTGACATAATTTTTGTGGATAATGGCGTCGACACGCTGACGCTCACGGCGACTGTAAAAACACGCGAACGCACGGGCGTGGAAATGGAAGCGCTGTGCGCAGTGCAAGTGGCGGCGCTGACCGTTTACGATATGTGTAAAGCGATTGACCGCAGCATGACACTAACAGAGTGCCACGTGCTTGAAAAATCGGGTGGAAAATCAGGAACGTTTGTTTATGGCGCAGATTGAATTGACACGTGCGCCGATTGACGTGGGGGCGCTAACCAATAAGCTTAGAAATCCGAACTTCGGCGCTATTGCAACGTTTGTTGGCACGATTCGCGAATGGACAGAGAGTGCAGGCGGCGCGCGCGCGCACACGGATTTTATCACGTACACGGCTTATGAGGAAATGGCGCGCGCGGAGCTTGCAAAGCTTGCCGCGCCTGTTGAAGCGGCCGGCTGTCAGGTCATTATCGTGCATTCGCTTGCGACGCTTCGCCCAACGGACATTGCGGTTTTTATTGGCGTGGCAAGTGCGCACCGAAAAGAGGCGCTTACCGCTTGCCAGCAGCTGATTGATGGGCTGAAAGAAACGGTACCGATTTGGAAAAAGGAAACCGACGAAGAGAGCGAAAGGTGGGGAAAATGAATACTGTCAAATGTTTTGCTTATTTGTCTGAAGTGCTTGGCGATGAAGTGGCGCTCGCGCTTCCAGAAACGCTCAACCGAGACGTGGTTCTGTCAGCGCTGACAGAAGCTTTTCCGCTACAAAAAGATCTTTTGGCCACGTGCAATGTTGCGATTGAGCGGGCGTATGTGTTTGACACGCACGTCAAAAATCGCCCCGACCTCGAAATTGCCCTTATTCCACCAGTAAGTGGCGGGTAAATGATTGCCGAAAGGAGAAAAAATGTTCTTGCGAGATAAGTTGAATCGCGTGCACGATTATGTGCGAATTTCGGTGACGGACAAGTGCTCGCTGCGCTGTGTGTACTGCATGCCGGAGGAAGGGCTGGATTTTTTTGACGACAAAACGCTGCTCTCGACCGAGGAAATTATTCAGCTGGCGCGAAATTTTGCGCGGCTTGGCGTGACGAAAATCCGGCTGACAGGTGGCGAACCGCTGATGCGGCGCGATATTTGTGCGATTATCGCGGGGATTTCAGCCATTGATGGCATTGAGGATATTGCGCTTACGACAAATGGACTTGCGCTGGCACGAAATGCTGAGGCGCTGTGGCAAGCGGGGCTCAAACGTTTGAACATTTCTTTGGATACATTTGACGCAACAAAATACCGCGAAATTACGCGCGGTGGCGCGCTTTCAGAGGTTTTGCGCGGCATTGAGGCGGCAAGCCAATTTCCCTTTGTCATCAAGCTCAACGTCGTCGTCATCAAAGGGCAAAATGACACCGAAATCGCGGATTTCCTGAAATACAGCATCGAAAATCCTGTCAATGTCCGCTTTATCGAATTCATGCCGATTGGCCACGACGCGAGCTCGCGCGACAAGACGATGTGGCAAAACGCTTACCAATCGCTCGAATCGCTTGTTTTTGAAGAAGCAAATAAACTGGCGCGCGCTTTTTCACCGCTTGATTTTTCGGGCAATGGGCCCAGCGAAAACTACAAAATTGTGGGCGCAAAAGGCAGTTTTGGGCTGATTCATCCCGTGTCGTGCAATTTTTGCGCCAGTTGCAATCGTCTGCGCGTGACGGCTGATGGTGCAATCAAGGCTTGCCTTTACTGGAATGACGAGGAAAATATTCGCGCAAGCATTTTCGACTTTGACGCGTTTTCCGAAAAAATTGAGCACGCGCTTTCTGGAAAACCAGAAAATCACGAAATGGCGCTCACAGAAAATGAAAAAAATAGCTATCAGCTGCCCACGTGGCGGCACATGAGCCAAATAGGAGGATAAATGGCATTTAAAGAAGAATTTTTAGCGCAAGCGGCACAATTTGAAACGCTTTTCGCGCAGATGTTTGCTGGAGAAAATCAGCAACTCGAAGAGGAAACAGAAGTCGCAAATCTTCTGTCAGCTGCCGCTGAAACGCCAGAAAAAGCGGATCTCATTGCGAATCTTGACAATCTCGTCAAAGTTTTCAATGTCGTGCAACTTCAGAGCGAAATGATGAGCGAATTCACGCGCGGCACGCTATCAGGCGCGGTCAAACGCTTGAATTCAGCTGACGAAAAAACGCCTGACGACTTGCTGCCGATGCTGCTTTTCATGCAAAATAAACTCATCAAATTGCACGATCAGCTTGACTTTTTCTTTGGAAATTTTGAAGAAGAAGACCTCAAAAAAGGCTTTTCAATCGCGCGCAGAAGCGCTGTGAAAGTGAGTTTTGACGCGTCAGCTGACAAAGAGCGCACGGCGAATTTTGTGCGCACGCTCAAGCATCAAACGCTCGGCTATCTGAAACGCGTGGCCGATTTGCACGACTGGCTGCACGGACTTCTGGCTCTCATTGATAAAACACTCGAAAATGAGGGTGCGCAAGGCTTTGTGAATTAAATTTTAAAAAATAGGAAATAATTTTATAGGAGAAATCGGATGGAAACGATTAAAAATCAAAAATACGCCGCAACGATGGCGCTGATTATGGGGACGCTGGCAATGCTTGTCAGCTTTATGGCGTGGAGCTCAATTGCACCGCTTGCAGCTGCCTTTGCGCCAAAATTAGGATTTACCGTAGGTTCTGGCGCACAAAAAATGCTGGTCGCAATTCCGGTGTTACTCGGCGCCATCATGCGCATTCCAATGGGCATTTTGTCCGACCGAATCGGTGGAAAAAAAGTCTTCATCGGTCTCATGATTTTCACGCTGATTCCGCTATTCATCATTCCGCACGTTACGAATTACAGCGTGATGATTTGGGTGGCGTTGCTTTTGGGCATGGCGGGCACATCTTTTGCGGTCGCAATCAGCTATGTGTCGGTCTGGTTCCCAAAAGAAAAACAAGGCCTCGTCCTTGGCATTGCGGGCATGGGAAATTTCGGAAACGCTGTCTCAGCACTGATTTTGCCAACGATTATCGGTGCAAATAAAGACATTCAAAAAGCGTACACATTCTTGATTGTCCTGATTGTCGTATTTACCGTGCTTTTCGCGCTTTTGACAAAGGAAATGCCGACGGACAAAAATAAAACGCTCGCGCAAGCCCTTTCAGTCGCAAAAGAAAAGGACACGTGGTATCTCTCGCTTTTTTACATGCTGACTTTTGGCTCGTTTATGGCGTTTGGCAATCTCATTCCCACACTGATTGGCAAAGGAAATATCAATGGTTTTGTTATTGCGACGAATCCTGCGCGCGTGCTTGTTGTAGCGGGTCTTTGGGCGGCTGCATTTTCGGGTATTGCCACGCTTTTTCGTCCGCTTGGCGGCTTTCTGGCCGATAAAATCTTGCCGAAAAAAATGCTTGGGCTCGTTTTTGCCGGTATGCTTTTGTTGCTTGTCGTTATGGCGTTTGGCAATCAAAACTTTGCTGTGTTGATGGCGGCAATCCTGATTCTTGCGGTTTTTGCGGGCATTGGTAACGGCGTTGTTTTCAAAATGGTGCCCTATGTTTCAAAATCAAATACGGGCTCGGTGACGGGCTTTGTCGGTGCAATAGGTGCGCTTGGCGGCTTCATTTATCCATTTGTTGTGGCTGCGCTCGCCAATTTGAAGCTTTCATTTATCGTGCTGGCGGCTTTTGCGGTCGTTTGCGGCCTTGTTCTTTGGCTGGTCTTTTTCCGCGGCAGTGACACGATCGTTGAAAATCCGCGTGTTTGATATGACGTCAGATTTCGCGCGTTACAAACGGCAAATTCAGGTACTTGGCACAGACGGTCAGGAAAAATTGGCGCGCGCAACGGTTTTGCTTGTTGGCTGCGGCGCGATAGGCACGCAAACGGCGGAAACGCTCGTGCGCGCGGGTATTGGCCAGCTGCTTTTGGTGGATTTCGACCGCGTGGAACTCTCGAATTTACAGCGCCAAACGCTGTTTGACGAGGCTGATATTGGTCAGCAAAAAGTTGAGGCGGCGGCCAAAAAATTGCGGCGTATCAATTCACAGGTTGAAATGACTGTTTTTGACAGCCGTTTTGATACTCTGGATTTTGATACGCTAAAACCAGATTTGGTGCTGGACGCGACAGATAATTTTCTTGTGCGCGAGCAAATCAATGATTATTGCCTTGCGTCGCGGATTCCGTGGGTATTTGCGGCTGTAGCTGGGAAAACGGGGCAGGTCATGGCGTTTTCAGCAGATGAAAAATGCCCGTGCCTGGCGTGCGCGTTTCCAGATCTTTATAAACTCGAGGCAAATTGTGAGTCTTTGGGCGTTGTTGCGCCGATTGTGCAAATGGTGTCTAGCCTAGAGACGGCGCTCGCAATTCGCATTTTGACGGCTGACGCGTCCGTCAGATTTGATGAGATGCGCGTGATAGACTGGACAGGAGAAGTTGCGACGTTCTCTGTCGGTAAACGCGAAAATTGTCCTGTTTGTGGGTCGTTTGAACCGCTGTCAGCGCTGACAAAAGTGTGCGGTGGCGTCTGGCAAGGCTTTATCAGCCAATCGGTTAATTTTGCCGCCACATGGCAGCTGACAGAAAATCGGCTCGCGACGCGCGCCAAATTTGCTGATAAGGAAATTACACTTTTCAAAAATGGGCGGATTTTATTTTACGGTTTTGACGAAAAGCCGACAGGATTTTTAGAGAGGCAGGTGACAGGTGAAAATCGGAATTTTGACGATTTCTGATACGCGTGATGTCGCGTCTGACAGCTCAGGACAAGTGATTGCAGACTTTTTGTCAGCACATGAATTGACGCGAAAAATCGTGCGCGACGAGCTGACAGACATTCAGGCAATGCTCGCTGAGCTGACGGCATGTGATGTGATTATAACGACTGGCGGAACGGGCATCGCGCGGCGCGACGTAACGTTTGAGGCGCTTGCACCGCTTATTGCAACGGAAATTCCAGGTTTTGGCGAATTGTTTCGGCAGCTCTCGTTCGCTGAAATCGGCACGCACGCGCTTGCCTCGCGCGCCTTGGCGTTTTTTGACGCTGACAACCGTCTCATATTTGCGCTTCCAGGTTCAACAAACGCAGTTACACTTGCCATGAAACAGCTCATTTTGCCCGAAATGGCACATCTTATAAAGGAACGACGAAAATGAAAAAAATGTCTGAAAACGAGCAGCAGCAGGTCCTTTCACTGGCGCTGGAGTCACTGCAAGTCCAAGCGACCTTGCTTGAAAATCAGATTTCAGAGCTCGCCCAAGAAATCAGAACACTTGAGCGTGACGACGAACTTGACAAATTAGATGCACAATTACGCGCGATTCGGGCGGATTATGCTTATTTTCAAGGATTTGTGGACGCTGATTTCAAACGCGCCAGCTATTATGATTAAAAAGCTCAGCGCCGCTCTCGCGCTTGCGTTTCTGCTCATAACCCTTGGAAGTTGCGCGAAACCGGCATATTCTCATGTGACATTGACCTATTCAGCGGCGGCGTCGCTCGAAGAAACGCTCACGCAGATTGGAAAAAATTATGAGAAAATACATCCAGAGCTTACGTTTCGTTTTGATTTTGCGGGCTCAGGCGCAATTCGACAGAAAGTGGCTTCAGGCGCGCCGATTGATGGCGTTTTCCTCGCTTCGCAAAGCGATACCGACAAATTGGGTGACAAAGTAACGGGCGCAACGCCGATTCTTGGCAATTCACTCGTCGTGATTGTGCCAAAAACGCGTTCTGTCAGCGCTGACAACTTGCCCGAAACGCTTTTGTCAGCTGACAAGATTGCGCTTGGTGAGCCATCAGCCGTTCCCGCGGGCAATTATGCCATTGAAAGCCTGAAAACGTTGAAGCTTTACGAAACTAACCAAGCGAAATTGGTGGAATTTTCAGATGTGACGCAAGTCCTAAACGCTGTCGCGACGGGAAATGCGGACGCTGGATTTGTTTACGCGACCGATGCCTTGCGCAATTCGCACGTCAAAGTGGCTGAAAAAATCCCTGACAGCACCCACGCGCCGATTCGCTATGTCGCCGCAACCGTGACTGACAGCACAAACGCAGCTGCCGTGCGCGCTTTCAACGCCTATCTCAAAACAAAAGCCGCGCAAACGGTCTTCAAAAATGCAGGCTTCACTCCTATAAATTAATGCTGATTCCTATTTTTCATTCATTTGTGATTGCCATAACAAGCAGCGCAATCGCCTTCGCTCTCATGCTCCCGCTCGCTTACGCGGGCGCTTTTGTGCGCTACCCAGGAAAAATCGGCGTGGAAATTGGCCTACTCTTGCCGCTCGTTTTGCCGCCGACCGTCATCGGCCTCTATCTTTTGCAGCTTCTCGGAAAATACGGCCCACTTGCAAGTCTCGGTCACGCGCTCATTTTCTCACTTTCGGGCAGTATTTTAGCGACGACGCTCGTCATTTTACCCATCGTTTATCAAGGCTTGAAAAGCGCGATCTTGTCAGTTTCTGGCGATTTGATTGACGAAGGAAAAATGGCCGGTGCCTCAAAGTGTCAGTTGTTGTGGCATATTTTGCTTCCAAATAGCCAAACCATCGTCGTTGCGAGCCTTCTTTTGGCATTTTGCCGCGCACTTGGCGAATTTGGCGCGTCACTCATGGTTGCAGGTTATATTCCAGGCATGACTGACACCGTGGCCAACACGATTTATTTTGCGACGCAAAACGGTGACACGCAGCTTGCCAATCTTCTTGCAGCCGTCAATCTCCTCTTTGGCGCTCTCACCCTCGTCCTGCTCCATTTTATCAGCCGAAAAAAATAACTCTGGAAATTTCCAGAGTTTTTCTTTGTTATGCAGGGTTGTTATTCATGAAGAAAATCAGGGTTTGCAGCTCTTTTGTAAGATCGATGGACTGGACGTAAACGCTTGCTGGAACTTGAAGAAGAACCGGTGTAAAGTTTAAAATACCTTTGACGCCAGCGGCCACGAGCTTGTCTGCAGCTTCTTGGGCATGATCGGTATTGACCGCCAAAATTGCAGTGTGAATATCTGCTTCCTGCAAATGATTTCCCAGCGTTTGAATGTCATAAATCGGAATCTCATTTTCTGTGGTCGTGCCAACGAGCGGGTGGCCTGCAACGTCGTAGCCCTGCGTGATGCGGAGTTTATTTCGTCGCTGGAACGGATAATGAAGCAGCGCGCTTCCCAAATTTCCGAGCCCCACAATCGCAATGTTGACGTCAACCTCATTTCCTAAAATAAAGGCAAAAAAATCGCGCATCGTGTTCGTCTCATAGCCATAACCGCGGCGCCCGAGCTCACCAAACAACGAAAAATCTCGGCGCACAGTCGCTGCATCCACACCCATTTCCTCTGAAATTTCGCGTGAATTGGTGCGCGTAATTTTATCATCAACAAAACGCTTAAATAAACGATAGTATTGCGGCAAACGTTTAATCGTCGCATTTGGCAGTTGTGTGTAATCAACTTTTTCAGGCATGAGATTTCCTCTTCATATTTGTTACTTGTGAACTCATTGTAACAAAACTACTGAAAAATGTCAAAAAGTAATCACGTGAAAATTTAATATGCCACTTGATAACTGAGTTTGCACGTAGTTGGTGTTATAATAGCGACATGAAACTTATTGACGGAAAAGCTCTGGCTGTAAAAATTCAGGACAAATTGGCTGAAAAAGTCGCAAAAAGTGGGAAAACGCCAGGATTGCTTGTGATTTTGGTGGGAGATGACAGCGCAAGTCAAGTCTATGTGCGCAATAAGGCGCGCGCGGCTGAGAAGATTGGCATTCGTAGCGAAACGCTTCATTTGCCTGACACAACGAGCGAAAAAGAATTGCTTGCCTGTATAGAAACGTATAACCGTGACAAAAACTGGCACGGGATTTTGGTGCAGCTGCCTTTGCCAAAGCAGATTAACGAGGAGCGCATTCTTGAGGCTATCAGCCCTGACAAAGATGTGGACGGCTTTCATCCGCTGAATATGGGGCGTCTTTGGGCTGGAAATCCGCTGATGGTACCGTCGACGCCTGCGGGCATTATGGAAATGTTACATGAATATGGTGTGGAAATCGAGGGCAAGCGCGCGGTTGTCATTGGGCGCTCAAATATTGTCGGAAAGCCGATGGCGCAGCTTTTGATGATGAAAAATGCGACGGTGACTTTGTGTCATTCGCGTACGCATCATCTGGCTGACATCACAAAAAAAGCGGATATTTTAGTGGTTGCAATTGGGCAGGCACGTTTTGTGACGGCTGACATGGTGAAACCAGGTGCGGTCGTGATTGACGTGGGTATGAACCGTGATAGCAATGGCAAATTGTGCGGTGATGTTGATTTTGCGAGTGTTTCTGAGCTTGCGAGCCTGATTACGCCCGTTCCTGGCGGTGTCGGACCGATGACGATTACCATGCTGATGAAACAAACCATTGAAGCTGCCCAGAGACAGATGAAATGAGCTTGGACTTTTCTTTATATTTGGTGGCACAGAAAATTGAGTGGCCTGGAAATTACGATATGTTATAATAAGATATGATTTTTTTGATTCTCTTGTTGAGTGATAAAAAAAGCGGGCTGACAGCGCTTTTTTCAGAGTCGTTGCCCGTATTTTCCGTGTTGTCGGGAGCTGCGTGATGGCAGAATATTTATCGATTTCGACGTTGACGAAGTATTTGAAGGCGAAGTTTGACCGCGATCCCTATTTGGAGCGGGTTTTTGTGACGGGCGAGGTATCGGGCTTTAGGCAACGGCCGAGCCATCAATATTTTAAGCTGAAAGACGCGGGCGCGGTGATTTCTGCGACGATGTGGGCGGGCAATTTCAACAAGCTCAAGTTCCAGCTAGAAGATGGCATGAAAGTCAATGCCATCGGGCGCGTGGAGCTGTACGCACCAGGCGGCTCGTATGCGATTATTATTGAAGAGCTGATTCCAGATGGCATCGGCGCGCTGGCGGTCAAGTTTGAGCAATTGAAGCAAAAACTGACGGCCGAAGGTCTTTTTAGTGAAAATTTCAAGCAGACGTTGCCGCAATTTTCGCGGAAAGTGGGTGTGATTACAAGTCCGTCAGGCGCTGTGATTCGCGATATTATCACGACAATTGATCGGCGTTTTCCGCTGACAGAAATTTTACTTTTCCCGACAAAAGTTCAAGGCGACGGTGCTGCCGAAGAAATTGCCACGAATATCCGAGCTGCGAATGCGCAGGGTGACTTGGATTTGCTGATTGTTGGGCGCGGCGGCGGCTCCATTGAGGATCTCTGGTGTTTCAATGAAGAGGTCGTGGTGCGTGCGATTTTTGAGTCGAAGCTGCCCGTGATTAGCTCGGTCGGGCATGAAACCGATGTGACGCTCGCGGATTTTGTGGCGGACAGACGTGCTGCGACGCCAACGGCAGCAGCTGAGCTTGCGACGCCCAATACAAAAACGGATCTTCTGGGCTGGACAGCTGAGCGGCAAAATCGACTTTATCAGTCGCTGAGCCGTTTGATTAAGCAAAAGTCTGAGCGTTTGGAGAAAGCGGCACAATCGGTCGTTTTCCGTCAGCCAGAACGCCTCTACGACGGCCATAAACAGCGCGTCGACGAGCTGACAGGCCGTCTGTCAGCGCTGACAGAGAAAAAAAGACTGGCTGCAAGTCATCAGTTTGGAATACTCGCGCAGCGCTTAATTCCCGCATTTCAAAAAAGTGTTGAGCAAAAGAAAAATCGGGTGCTTCAAGCCAGTCAAGCGCTTTTATTGCTCGATGTATCAAAAATAAAGGCGCGTGGTTTTGCGATTGTACGTGATGAGCAGAATAAAATCCTAAAGTCCGTGAGCCAAGTAAAAACGGGCGATACGCTCGCGATTGAATTAGAAGATGGAGTGATAAAGGCAAATGCCAACTAAAAAAGAAGAAAAATTTGAAGATCAGCTTGCAAAATTGGAAGAAATCGTCAGAAAGCTTGAGAGTGCAGACGTGGCGCTAGAAGACGCGATTTCTGAGTTCCAGACTGGTATGAAACTTTCTGAAAACTTGAAGAAAACGCTCAATGACGCGGAAAAAGTGCTTGCAACACAGGTTGGAAAAAGCGGCGTAGAAACGCCAATCGGAGGCAAAAATGACTGAATTTGAATCGGAACTCACGCAGTTTTATTCATTGGGCACGCCGTCGCGCCTTGAAAAATCGGTTGTCTATTCCTTGACGGCGGGCGGCAAGCGCATCAGGCCGCGCCTGTTTTTTGCAATGCTTAAGGGTTTTGAGCTGGAAATGACAGACGCTGCGCTGAAAGTGGCGGCAGCGCTTGAAATGATTCACACGGGCTCGCTGATTCATGATGATTTACCTGCAATGGACGACGATGTTCTGCGGCGCGCAAAAGCGACCAATCACGTGGCGTTTGACGAAGCCACGGCGATTTTGGCTGGGGACGCGCTATTTTTGGATCCTTACGCAGTGATTTGCGAAAGTGAGTTGTCTGACGAGCAAATCGTTGCGCTTGTGCGCGAATTTTCATTTGCCAGCGGCTCGCGCGGCATGGTGGCTGGGCAAATGCTTGATATGACAAGTGAAGGCAAAACGCTCACGCTCCCTGAAATTGAGCACATTCATACGCTGAAAACGGGGCAACTTTTGACGCTTCCATTTCTTGCGGCGGGAATTTTTGCGGGAAGTTTTGAAAAAGAAATGGCTGAATTGCGTGAAATCGGGCGATTGGTTGGGCTTGCCTTTCAGATTCGAGACGATATTTTCGACGTGACAGAAACGGTGGAGACGCTCGGGAAAACGCCTGGAAAAGATAGCCGTGCAGAAAAATCAACGTATGTGAGCGTTTTGGGACTTGAAAAGGCAAAGGTGAAATTTGAAGAAGCCTTGTCAGACGCGCGTGCAGCTCTGTCAGCGCTGCCAGAATTTGATACAACAGAAATTTTCGAAATTTTAGAAAGTTTGACGCTATGAAGGAGCGTGTGGACGTTCTGGCGTTCAAGCAAGGACTTTTTGAGACGCGCGAGCAGGCAAAACGTGGCGTGATGGCGGGCTTGGTGGTTGATGTAGCAACGGGCGAGCGTTTTGACAAGCCGGGCATGAAGCTTGACGACGCCACCGAATTGCGCCTCAAAGGCGAGAAAATGCGCTATGTCAGCCGCGGCGGCTTGAAACTGGAAAAGGCGCTCCTGACATTTGACATAAATTTGGTGGATAAAGTTTGCCTCGACATCGGCAGCTCAACGGGCGGTTTCACAGACGTGATGCTGCAAAATGGTGCCAAGCAAGTGTACGCGCTTGACGTCGGCACGAACCAACTGGCGTGGAAAATCAGGAATGATGCGCGCGTGGTCGTGATGGAACAGTTCAATTTTAGGCAGGCAGTGCCTGAAAATTTTCCGAGGCTACCAGAATTTGCGAGCATTGACGTGAGTTTTATCAGTCTTGATAAGATTTTGCCGCCACTTTACGAAATTTTGGTGGAAAATGGCGCGGTCGCAGCGCTCATCAAGCCGCAATTTGAGGCGGGGCGCGCAGACGTGGGGAAAAATGGTATAATTAAAGACGAAAAGATTCACAAGAAAGTGCTTGAGCAGGTGCTTACGATGGCTGTTGCGACGGGTTTTTCGGTAGAAAATCTGACATTTAGCCCGATTAAAGGTGGCGCTGGAAATATCGAATTTCTCATGCATTTAACCAAAAATAAAATGGCCAAAATTGCCCAAAATGTCTCAGTCGCGCGGGTTTTGGAGGAGGTTAAGGAGCTGTCATGAAACGCGAGGAACGTAGAAAACTGCTGATTCAGCTGATTGAAACTATCGAAATCAAGCGGCAAGAAGATTTGGTGGAATTTTTCCGCGCGCGTGGTCACGAGGTTACGCAGGCTACGATTTCGCGTGATATAAGGGATTTAGGGCTTGTCAAGCTTGCTGCCACGAACGGAAATTTTCGTTATGCGAAGGCAACTGAGACGCAGGGTGTGGAGCAGATTTTGCTCAGTAAGTCGTTGAAATCGGTCGCTGTGCAAGGCAATTTTGTGCGTCTTGATGTGGCGCCGGGAAGTGCGATGCGGCTGAAAAAAAATCTTCTTGTGCGTTTTGAGTCTGAAATTTTCTCAGTGCTTGCAGATGATGACACGGTGCTGGTTGTGGCGGTTGATACGGCTGCGGCCACTAAAATACAGGATGAACTGGTAAACTAATGCTTCAGGAAATTACGATTAAAAATTTTGCGATTATCGAAGAAGTGACGCTTTCGTTTGACGCGGGCATGACTATTTTGACGGGAGAAACGGGCGCGGGCCAATCGATTATCATTGATGCCATGATGTTGTTGCTGGGCGGGCGCGGATCCAGCGATTTTGTGCGTCACGAAAGCGAAAAAGCCGAAATTGAAGGGCTATTTTTTGCGGCGGAAACGGATGCATTTCTGTCAGCGCTGACAGACGCTGAACTTGACGTTTCGGCGGCTGACGGCCTGATTTTGCGGCGTGAAATCTTCGCTAACGGTCGCTCGGTTTGTCGAATCAACGGGCAAATGGTGCCGCTTGGCACGATGCGCACGATTAGCGAGTTTTTGATTGACATTCACGGGCAGCACGATAATCAAGAATTGATGAACGCAAAGCGTCATTTGGCGCTTTTGGACGCATTTGGCGATGCAGATTTTGAAAGCGCGCGCGGCGCTTATCGTACGCTTTTCGAGGATTTTCGTGTGCTTCGTCACAAACTTGTCACGCGTCAAAAAAATGAGCAGGAATTTGCGCAACGCATCGAGATTTTGGACTATCAAATTGACGAAATCGAGGGCGCAGGCATTGATTTGGACGCTGACGAGGCGCTTGTTGAACGACGCGATCAATTGATTCACGTGAAAGAAATTGCGGACGCGCTGAACCTAGCATATCAAGCGCTTGATGGTGATGACGATGAGGCGGAAACGGGGCTTGGGCTTGTGCAAACGGCGAGCGCGCAAGTTGAGTCGGTTTCAGAATTTGGCGCTTCGTATAAAAAATGGGCGGACAAGCTTGCGGACGCGTATTATCAGCTTGAAGATGTGGCTGGAAGTCTCGAGGATGCGCTATCAGACCTCGAGTTCAATCCATCAGAGCTGACACAGATTGAAGAGCGCTTGTTGCAGCTTTCGACGTTAAAGAAAAAATACGGCCCTGAGCTGACAGATGTTTTGACGACGCTTGACGGCGCAAAGGCTGATTTGGAGCAGCTGACAGGAAATTCGGGGAATCTTGACACGCTGTCAGCTGATGTGAAAGAAAAACAGGCTGAGTTGATTGCGGCTGCAACTGTTTTGCAGGAAAAACGCGCGTTGCTTGCAACGGCGCTAGAAGCAGATATCAAGCGCGAATTGGCCGATTTGTACATGGAAAAAGCCGATTTTAAAGTGGACTTTACGCTGGGGAAATTCACGCCCGCGGGCAATCAGCAAGTCGAATTTTACATTCAAACGAATCCAGGTGAAGGCTTCAAACCGCTTGCGAAAACTGCGTCAGGCGGCGAATTGTCGCGTTTGATGCTTGCTATCAAATCCAGCTTTGCACGTAAAGAAAACAAAACTGCAATTGTCTTTGACGAAGTCGATACGGGCGTTTCGGGCCGAGTCGCGCAAGCCATTGCCGAGAAAATCTACAAAATCGCACAATCTGGGCAAGTTCTAGCCATCAGCCATTTGCCGCAAGTTGTTGCGATTGCCGACACGCAATTTTACATCGAAAAATCATCGGCTGACAATGTCACGACGTCAACAGTCCGAAAACTAGCGCTTTCAGAGCGCGTCACGGAAATTGCAAAAATGCTCGCCGGCGACGAATTGACCCCCGAGGCGCTCGCCCAAGCAGAGAAATTGCTCACAAAATAACACTCAAAATGATATAATAAAAGCATGTTAATCGCGTATAAAAAATTTTGGAAGAACTTCAAACAATTTGATGGGAAAAGCTCACGCAGCGACTACTGGTGGGCGTTTTTGGTCAACACGCTGATTCGAGCGCTCATCATCTTGTCAGGAACTTTTATGCAAGTGGCTCAAATGATGGCACGCGTCGACACGCACACAAGCAAAAATTTGTCTGATCAAGTGCAGACGGCGATGGATTATGTTATCGCGCACCCGACGTTTTCGGTGCAGATTTTGCAGGGAATTGGCATCGTGTTCAGCCTTGTTATCATGATTCCCGTGACGACGCTGACCGCCAGAAGACTGCAGGACATCGGCATTTCTGGTGCGCTTGCGTATGCGCTACCTGCGATTTATTTGCTCAATGCAGCCTCTGAACTCGTGCCGACAAACGCAGTAGCTGCTGTGCTCGTCAACTTTGGGCGACTTTACGCATTTTTCCTGTTAATCATGTGCATTCGCAAGTCGGACAGTGTTCGTCCGCGTGAGCAATTTTAAGGAGATAAAAATGACAATTCAAGAAATGCCTGGCAAGGTTGGTTTTGGGCGCGCTATCGGAAATTTTTTCAAGGGCTATGCTGATTTTCGCGGGCGTACAACGCGCGCTGGTTTTTGGTGGGCCGTCTTATTTCAAGGGCTTGTTTATACAGTCGCTGCTGTTTTCGCGGGATTTTTGGTCATTTTAGGCCTCGTGTCAAGCAAAATTTTTATGCTTTTGGGTGCGTTCATCCTTGGGCTCGTCTTTTTGGGTCTACTTTTGCCAACTTTTGCGCTGCTCATGCGCCGCTTGCGTGATGTAGGACTTTCATTGTCGGCAAATATAACAGCAATTTCAGCGTTTGGCGTTATTTTGCTGTTGCAACCTGTTGGCCTTGTGCTTGCTGCGCCATTGCTCAACTTTATTTTGTTTCTGTTACTTTTCGCGTTTGCTGTTGCATTTTTTGCGGGAAGTTTGGTGGCCTCAAAGCGATGAAAAGGACTTTTTGCTCACTTAGCGAAGCTGATTTTCGTGCATTTTGTGAAACGACTGCGTCAGGCAGTTTTTTGCAAACCGCAGAATTTGCCGCACTCCTTACGGAAAATGGTTGGACAGTCGAGTTTGTCGCGCTCAAAGAAAGCGCGATTTTGTGCGTCGCTGTGCTTATTTCAAAAGCAATGACAGGTGGCAGACATTACGAAGTTCAGTTTGGTCCCTTGTCAACGGGCGATGAAATAGTGGAAATGCAGTTTTATCAGGCGTTGCAGCGATATGTCAAGTCGCAGGGCGCGCTCGAATTGCTTGTCATGCCTGACAGAAATTATCAGCGGCTGGATGATGCAGGAGCGCCGCTGACAGCGCCAGATGATGCCTTTGTCAGCCAGCTGACGGCGCTTGGTTATACGCACGCGCAGCTTACAACTGGCTATAATGCGCGTGGTGAGTCGGTGTGGCATTATGTCAAGGATCTGGAGCAGCTGACAGAAAAAAATCTGCTGAAATCGTATTCAAAAAATGGACAATATTCTGTCAAACTTGTCAAAAAATTTGGTGTTTCGGTTGCGCCGCTGACATTTGAGGAATTGGGCGAATTTAAAACAATCACGGCTGAAACCTCTGAGCGCTTGAGTTATAGCGATCATCCGCTCGCTTATTATCAGTCATTTTACAAAAATTTTGGTGAGAACGCCGAGTTTTTAGGAGCCAAACTGAATTTCAAAGCCTATTCAGAACATCTAAACGCGCAAATCGCGCATTTGTCGCAGCAAATCGAAAAATCGCAACACACTAAAAAAATCGCGCAAACAGAAGAATTGAAAGCGCAGAAATTGTCCCACGAAAAACGCTTGGAAGAAGCGCAGCCCTTTGTTTTAGAGTACGGAGACGCGCCCGTTTTGCTCGCCGCGGGGCTCTTTGTCTACGGAAAAACGGAGGCGGTTTATCTTTACAGCGGCTCGTACGCTAAATTCAAGCGCTTTTATGCGCCGTTTGCCATTCAGGATTTTGTGATGAGAAAGTGTCTTGAAAAAGGCATTTCGCGTTATAATTTTTTCGGCATTCAAGGCTTATTTGACGGCTCAGACGGCGTTTTGGGCTTCAAACAAAATTTCGGCGGTTACGCCGTCGAAAAAACGGGCTATTTCTGGTATTACCCACGCCCGCTTAAACGCGCAGCCATCAGATGGATTAAGAAACTAACAGGACGACAATGACTTATACAACACAAATCGGGATTTCACAAGACGCGCACGATGCTTTTTTGAAAACGCAGCCGCTTGCGACGTTGCTTCAAAGCTCAAAATGGGCGGAATTAAAGACTTCTTGGGCGGCAGAGCGCCTTGGTTTTTTTGACAATGGCGTGCTCGTTGCGTCCGCTATGGTCTTGAAACGCGCCTTGCCGCTCGGTTTCTCAATGCTCTATATTCCACGGGGAATTGTGATGGATTACAGCAACGAGAAGTTAGTTCGTTTTGTTGTGAACGAACTAAAGAAATACGGGAAATCGCAACACGCGCTTTTTGTCAAATTTGACCCAGCTAGTCGTTATGACGAGGCATTCATCGCACGTTTGGCGCGCTCAGGCGCGCGTTACACAGGGCGTTCTGCTGATATGCACGAAACCATTCAGCCACGGTTCAATGCGGTGATTTCGTGCGAAAATTTTTCGGAGGAATTGCTTGATAAAAAAACGCGCCAATTTTTGCGAAAAGCTAGAAATTCTCATGTTGAGGTCGCGTTTGGTAGTGTAGAGCTTGTTCCAGAATTTGCAGAGTTGATGAAAAAGACGGAAGCTAGAAAAAATGTGAGCCTCAGAAATGCTGCGTATTACACAAAACTTCTCGCACTCTATGGCGATGCTGCTTTCATTACGCGCGTGACGCTTGACCTAAAAGCTCTTGAAAATGACGCAAAAGAAGCTGTCGACAAAATCACTGAAAATTTGGCTAAATCTCAGAATGCGAAACGTCAAAAAGCGCTGTCTGACGAGCTCTCAAGCGCTCAGAAAACTCTGTCAGCGCTGACAGAAGCTATTTCTGTGCACGGTGCGCGCGTGCCAGTTGCTGGAACGCTCACGGTTGACGCATTTGGCGCAGCAGAAACGCTTTATGCGGGAACGGACACCGAATTCCAAAAATATTATCCGTCTTATTTGGCTTGGTTTGAAACCATCGCTCACGCGTTCCAAAAGCATTCCAGAGCGCTCAATATGGGCGGCCTTGAAAATTCACTGTCTGAGACGGACGGGCTTTTAAAGTTCAAAAAACATTTTAATCCTAGCATGGAAGAATACGTAGGCGAGTTTGATATCCCCGTCTACCCAGCGCTTTATCCGCTTGCAAAATGGGCGTACAACCGCAGAAAAACAGCGTTTTGAGCCTATGGTGGGACGCTTTTTTTTACACCCAAAATATGCTATAATAAAAAGATGAATTTTGAACACGCCTCTGTTTTGTTATATGAAGCTGTCGAAGCGCTTGCAATCAGGGCTGACGGGATTTATGTAGATGCCACTTTTGGCCGCGGGGGACATTCAGCGCGAATTTTAGAGCAGCTGACAACGGGCAAGCTCATTGTTTTTGATCAGGATCAAGCCGCAAAAGAGCATGCGCTGGTGGCGTTTGAAAAAGAGCTTTCGGCAGGCAAAGTCATTTTTATCAAGTCAAATTTCAGGAATTTGCGTGAAAAATTGCACGAGCAAGGCTTCACGCAGGTGGACGGCATTCTCTATGATTTGGGTGTCAGCTCGCCCCAGTTTGACGATAGTACGCGCGGTTTTAGCTATAAGCTCGACGCGAAACTTGACATGCGCATGGATACCACGCAAACGCTCAGCGCCTACACTGTGGTCAATAATTACGCGTTTCATGAATTATTGCGCATTTTTAGTCGTTACGGCGAATCAAAATTTGCCAAGCAAATTGCGCGCAAAATTGAGCAACAACGCGCGATTCAGCCGATTGAAACCACGACCGAGCTTGCGGAATTAATCAAAAGCGCGCTCCCGCAAAAAGAACTTAAGAAAAAAGGACATCCAGCAAAAACTATTTTTCAGGCGTTGCGCATTGAGGTCAATGATGAGCTGGGCGCTGTTTCTGAGTCGCTAGAGCAGGCGTTTGAACTTCTGTCAGCGCACGGCCGACTTGCTGTGATTACGTTTCACAGTCTTGAAGATCGCCTCGTCAAACAACTTTTCAAAGAGCAAACGCAAGTAGAAGCGCCGCGCGGCCTGCCTGTTGTGAAAGATGCGGCTTACAAACGCATCACACGCCAGCCGATTAGCGCCTCAGAAGCTGAACTTGCGCGCAACAACCGCGCTCATAGCGCGAAACTTCGCGTGATTGAACGTATAAATTAAGAAAGGAATCGAGAGCGACTATTTTGAACATAACTTTTCGTTCTCACTTTTGATAATGGCTAGACAACCTCTTGATGTGCGCGCAGCCGCACAAGTTGAATCCTTTCGGATTCGCATGAATTCAATTGCACCAGGACTTCGCGGCTCATTTACGCGCTTAAGTCGCGTGGAGCGCTTATTCTATTTTTCAGTAACGATTGCTGTTATTTTCATGGCAATCGCGATTGTGTTCGTGCGCATGAAAACGCTTGAATTCAAAAGCTCGACAGATCAAATGCGTATTGAAATGGCGAACACACAGACAGAAATTAATCAATATCAACAAGAAATCAATAACTTAACCGCGCAAGGAAAAGTTGGAACCGCGGCCTCATCAGCCAACATGACAAATGGCAACTCGCCCACTTACAAAGTCACAAAATAATGCTTAAATTTTTAAAAAAATTATTGCCGTTTGAGCGAATCAAAAAACGCGCAGAAAAGACAAAACTTCCCGCTTATGACAATCGGCGGCACGTCGCGCGCGGCCTTTTTCTTGTTGCGCTTTCTTTCTTCATGCTGATTGTGCTGCGCCTTTCGTGGCTTGTTGCGGCAAATGAAGTGGGTGGGACGAATCTTGCGCAAGCCGCAAAAAATAATTATACGTATACGCAAACGGATTATCCGCAGCGCGGCACGATTTATGACCGTTTTGGTACGCCGCTTGCGATGGATTCGTCAACGTACACGATTTATGTCAATTTGAATAAATCAGCGATTGATCAGACGACAAATGAGAAACTTTATGCGCCAAGTGACACGTTTAGTAAGCTATCAGATTTCCTCAATACGGAGCTTGGTATTGATAAAACGCTTTCTATGACGCAGCTGACACTAAAAGGCGCCATGCAAGTCCAATTTGGGACGAACGGCACTAAGATTTCTTTTGATAAAAAAGCTGAAATCATCAAAAATGCAGCGTCAGCGGGGCTGACAGGAATCGGCTTTAGTGCCGACCTCAATCGCTCATATCCAAATGGTGTTTTTGCCTCGAATTTGATTGGTCAGGCCACTTTAAAAACGCCAGGTGACAATAGTTCTGGACTTGTCGGTCTGAGTGGCATGGAAGCGTCGTTTAACAGTATTTTATCAGGGAAACCAGGCATCGAAACTATTGAAAAGGATAAGGGGGGCACGCCAATTCCAGGCGCTATCATCAGTAAAACGCCCGCCGTCAATGGCAAAGATGTTTATACGACGCTTGACGCCAAGCTGCAAAATTATCTGGAACAGCTGATTGATAAAGCGTACAAGGATTCAAAAGGGCAGCAAGTATCCGCGACTCTGATGAATGCTAAAACAGGCGAGATTCTAGCGACCTCTCAACGTCCGACCTATAACCCACAAACAGGTCAGAAAACGAGCACGGATAATTACACGGATAATAGCTGGCTTTATCAGACGGCTTATGAGCCAGGCTCAACGATGAAAACGTTTTTGACGGTTTCAGCTATCGATAGCGGGCATTTTAATGCCAATGCGACCTATCAGCGCAAGCTTCATGTCTATGATGTCGATATCAACGACTGGGACATCAACGAATACAATAACTATATGCTTCCGTCTACTGTGACGGCTGCGCAAGGTTTTGCGATGTCATCAAACACGGTCATGTCGCAAGTAGAAATGCAAATGGGTAATACAATTTGGAACAATTATCTTAATCGCTTTGATTTTGGACGCCGTGTGCGCTTTGGTCTGGGGTATGAAACGACTGGTTCACTCCCAACGTCCAATCTTGTCAACCAAATCCAATCTTCGTTCGGACAAGGCATTGCTGTCTCACAAATACAATTGCTTCGCGCGTGGACGTCATTTGCAAATAAGGGCGCCATGCTCGAACCGCACGTGATTAGCCAGATTTACAATCCCAACGATCAAACGACGCTTCTAAGCGAACCTGAGGTCATTGGAAAACCGTTAAAAGCCGCTAGCGTCGCGCAAGAACTTCCATTGATGGTCTCAGTCGGAACAGATACGACGTTTGGGACGGCCAATAAATCTTTGTTCAAAAATTCGGGTGGAACGGGCTCTTATTTCGTGACAAATGGCGTCGCAGATGCAGTTAAGACAGGAACCGCACAAATTGCAGCTCCTAACGGCGGTTATCTTGAAGGAAAAAATGACACACTGAACTCCGTGGTTGCGATGTATCCGCCAAAAGATCCAGATTTTATTATTTATTTGACCAATAAAATCCCGCAAAATTCGAGTCTTGACGTGACGGCAACGCTGGTAAATTCACTCATGACGCGCGCAGAATCTGAGAAAAGTTTTATTGATACGACGTCAAACAATATCAATGCGGGCAAGGTGACCATGCCAGATTACAAATCAAAATCTGTAGGTCCCGCCGCTGACGAATTGCGCCAAGATTTGCTTGCGCCTGTCATCTTGGGCGATGGCAATAATGTTTTCAAACAATCTGTCAGCGCTGGCAAAAAAATAGGTGCCAATACGCGCGTTTTATTACTGACAGACGGCGCTCACACCATGCCAGACATGTACGGCTGGTCTCAGAGTGATGTGGAAACGCTCGCAAAATGGTATAATTTATCTGTGACTTTTGAAGGTGGCAAAAAAGATAAAAACGGCAAGATTATTGGCGGTAGCGTGACGGATCAGTCAATCGCCGATAATGTCACAACAAAAAGCGGGAACAAATTGACCGTGACTCTAGGAGATAGTTAATGATAGTAGGTTTGGTTTTAGCATTTCTTATTAGTTTTGCGTTGACGCTCATTGGTGTGCCGCTCTTCATGCGTTTTTATAAGCGCATGCACATTAGCGGCCAGCAAATGCACGAAGATGTCCATCAGCACGCCGCAAAAGCAGGCACTCCCACGATGGGGGGCACTGTTTTTGTCCTCATTCCTGGTCTTGTTTCTTTGATTTTTGCGATTAGTCTGAAGCTATTTCACGCGACTTATCTCGTCTTGGCGCTTGTGTTCGGCATTTACGCGATTGTAGGCTTTTTAGATGATTTCTTGAAAATTTTTAGGCATATCAACGAAGGCTTAAAGCCGTGGCAAAAGTTTTTGGCACAAGCCATTCTGGGCTTTGTTGTATGGGGGATTTTTGTTTATCAGCATAAGCCAGACGTGATTGATGTTTTTGGGCAAGCAATTCATTTGGGCTTTTTGTTCCCGTTTTTTCTGATTCTTTGGCTCGTCGGTTTCTCAAATGCGGTAAATTTGACCGATGGCATCGACGGACTGGCGACGATTTCGGTTTCTATTTCTCTGGTTGCTTACGGGCTGATTGCCATTTTCAATCATCAATTTGATGTGCTACTCGTGATTTTGACAACGCTTGGCGGCTTGCTTGCTTTCTTTGTCTTCAATAAAAAACCTGCAGCCATTTTCATGGGTGACGTTGGCAGCTTGGCTCTGGGCGCGTTTCTTGCGATTTTATCGGTCGTGTTACATGCCGAATGGACGCTTTTGCTGATTGGTTTTGTCTATATCATTGAAACGATTTCCATCATGCTTCAAGTCAGCTTTTTCAAGCTAACTAAGCGACTGTACGGAGAAGGACGTCGAATTTTTGCCATGACGCCGATTCATCATCATTTTGAGCTTGGTGGCTGGAGCGGTAAGGGCGAAGCTTGGAGTGAATGGCAAGTTGATTATCTCTGGTGGTCTGTGACGGCTGGGATGAGTTTACTTGCTGTGTTATTGTATATTTTTATTTGAGCGCTGGGGCGCTTTTTTTGTTAAAATAAATGTATGTCATTGCCACGTTATACGCAGATTCATGATCAGATTCAGTTGGATATTGAGGCGGGAATTTATCCTGTGGGCGGGCGTTTGCCGTCTGAGCGGGAGCTTTCGCAAGCTTTTCAGGTGTCGCGCGCGACGTTGCGCCAGGCATTGCGCGCATTGTGCGACGAAGGAATTCTTGAGCAGCGGGTGGGAAGCGGGACGTTTGTTGTGGGAAATCGCGTGAAAGAAGCGATGCACGGGACAACGTCATTCACCGAGATCGTGAGCGCTCAGGGAAAAGAAGCCACGTCAAAAGTGATTTCTTACCAGCGCGTGCAGGCAAACAGTGCAGAAGCCGAGAAATTGGGGCTGCGTATAGGAGCGGCTATTGTGCGAATGGAGCGCATTCGCTTTGCGGATAAAGAGCCGATTTGTTTTGAAATCGCGTGCATTCCGGCTGCGGTCATCAAAGGGCTAGATAAATCACAAGTTTCCGAGCATTTCTTTGCGACGCTTGCGCAAACAGGCAAAATTATCGATAAAAGTGAGCAAATTATTTCGGCGCGTCAGGCGTCGGCAGAAATTGCCAAAATGCTCGAGATACGGGCTGGAAGCGCGATTCTGACGGTCTCGCAGGTTTCATATTTTAAGGACGGAACCGCGTTTGAGTACGTGCGCACGAGTTATGTCGGCGAGCGCTTTGAATTTTATCTGGAGCGCTAAATCAGAATAATGAAAAAGCCCGTCGGGCTTTTTATAGTGTCATTTTATAAGGTTACAATAAAGCTGGTGCCTTCGCCTTCTTTGCTGCGGACTTCGATGTGGCCGCCGAGATCTTGGACATTTTTCTGGACAATGGCGAGCCCAAGTCCTGTGCCTGCACTGTCTGCGGCATTTTCGGTGCGATAGAAGCGCTCAAAAATGCGCGCTTTTTCAAGTTCTGACAAGCCTAGACCTGTGTCCGTCACGGAAAATTGTGCCTGTTCACCAATTGCCGTGAGACTAATCGAAATCTGCCCACCTGCAGGCGTATAATAAATGGCATTTTCAATCAAATTTTTGTAAATCGCGTGAACGACGCTCTGCTCAGTTTTCAGCGCTATCTTTTCAATATGGCGCGAGAGTGTCAGATTTTTTTGGGCAATGAGAGGCGAAAAATTCTCTAAAAGCGTTTCTGTCAGCGCTGACAGATTGGTTTCTGTCAGCCTGAGGCGCACAGTTTGCTTGGTCAGCGACAAGGTATCGTTTGTCAGCGCCATCAGCCGATTGGCTTCGGATTCTATCAGCTGCGCGAAGTGCTGATTTTGCTCTGTCAGCTCGAGCGAATTTCCAAGAATCTCCGCAAAGCCGCGAATGCTCGTGAGCGGCGTTTTGAATTCGTGGGAAACGTTTGCGATGAAGTCGTTGTGCGCCTGCAGAATCTGATAATATTGCGAAACGTCGTTCAATGCGACCAGATAGCGGTTGTGAATCTGCATGAGCGGATTAAAATGAATGGCGTAATAGGAATTCATGGCTTCAAAGTGAAACGTTTTATCTTGAATATCGGGGCGCAGCATTTTATCAACCAAAAATTTCAAAAAATCAGGATAAGGAGAGAAAATATCAATCGTGTTCTGCACGCCAAATTCATTTTGGAAAGCCGCATTGGCACGGTGAATCACGCCTTTTCCGTCGTAAACAAAAATTGGAAATTGGAAAAATTCGAGAAATTCATAGAGATTTTCTTTGGTCTCAGAATTGGAGGCCAAACGCTTCTGAATCGTCTCGCCAAGATGATTGATGGCAGTTGTGATACGGTCGTCATTTTTTGTGATGATGTAATTTTGCGTGAGTGGCGAGCGCTCAATATTGCGAATTTTGGCGACAAGTTGCGATGTGTACGCGCGCAGCGTGACGGCGCGCCGTATGGTGCCAACAATTGAAATGATATAAAGTAAAAAAGCAAACAGCAAAATCATGCTGACGGTGAAAGCGACGGAGGTTCGCGGATCGGTCACCTCGATAAAAGCGGTAATTTTTCCATTTGTGCGCACCGCACTTGTCACGACAAGCGATGAGCCCTTGACTTCGCGCGCATAAGCGGCACCTGAGGCAATAGTTTTTGTCGCCGTAGTAGAAGTTGTAGCGGATAAAATCTGGATGTCACGGGGCTGTACGCTATCGGCGAGGTGGACTTGGTCAATACGTGCGCGCGCACGCTCAGTGTCATTGTCGAGCGTGTGATTGACGAGCAAAAAAATCACAAGAGCGCTCAAAATAACGTAGAGCGCCGTCAGGCCTAAAATCGTCCGCCAATTAATCCGTAAAATCTTCATCGAAAATATAGCCAAATCCTCTCTTTGAGCGAATGTAGCGCCCGCCCAATTTTTTTCTCAAACGCCCGACGAGCACGTCTATGGTACGCGTTTCAACTTCAGAATTTTTGATGCCCCAAAAATGCGTGAGCAGCTCGTCGCGGCTGACAATTTCTCCTGCGCGCGCTGACAGAAATTCCAGCAGCTCATATTCACGGCTTGTCAGCTCAATTTGTGTGCCAAATGACGTGACCGAGCGATTTTTGGCATCCAGTACAAAGCTGTCAGCGCTGACAAATTGCGCCTTGTCGTAGTGCTGATGCCGGCGAATGAGACCATGCACACGTTGCACGATTTCGCGCATGGGAAGCGTTTTGTCACAATAATCGTCAGCACCTGCCTCAAGCCCGTCGATGCGCGCTTCGTCGTCATCGCGCGCCGTGAGAATCAAAATCGGCGTCAGATTGCCTGCAAGGCGCAATTTTTTTGTCAGCTCAATGCCAGACATGCCAGGCATCATCACATCAAGCACCAAGACGTCAAATGTTGCGCTTTCAAATCTTGCAAGCGCTGACAGACCGCTTGTTACGCAGGTCACGGAAAAATCTGCATTTTCAAAAGTCGCCTGCAACAATTTGCAGATTGCGACATCATCATCCACAATCAAAATCCGTTTCATACGCTTATTTTAACACAGTTTTTGGTACAATAAGAGAATGAACGATTTGGAAAAGTTGACCACGCTGAATATGCTGCTTGACGTTTATGGCGCGCTTTTGAGCGAGCGAGAGCTCGAAATTGCGGAGATGTATTACGCCGAAAATTTGTCCTTATCAGAAATCGGGGAAAATCTGTCTGTCAGCCGGCAGTCAATCTCGCAGAACTTGCAAAAAACCGAAGCAAAATTGACAGAATTTGAAGAGAAACTTCATCTTCTAAAACGTGCCAAAAAGCGCCATCAGCTGGTTGAGCGACTGACAAAAACGTATCCTGAGCTGACAGAAGCGCTGAGCGAACTTGAAAATTAGAAAGTAAATAATGACTGAAACGTTTTACAGAGTGGGCGTGATTGTAAACACGCAAGGGCTTGACGGCACGGTGCGCGTGCTTCCGACGACTGATTTTGCGAGTGAGCGTTTTGCGAAAAAGGCGACGCTAGCGCTTTTTGATGCGTCTGATAAATTTGTCAGTACTCTCACCGTCACGCGCGCAAAAGCCGTGAAAAATCTGTGGCATGTCAAATTTGATGGCTTTGATACGCTCAATGCGGTCGAGAAATTTAAAAATTTTACGCTGAAAATCTCGGCTGAAAATCTTGGCGCGCTACCAGATGGCGAATTTTACTATCACGAGATACTGGGCCTTGATGTTTATGAAAATGACGTAAAAATCGGCGTGATTCGCGAAATTCTCCAGCCTGGCGCAAATGATGTCTGGGTCGTTGCCCGTGATGGCAAAAAAGACTTGCTTTTGCCATACATTCCGAGCGTTGTTTTAGCCGTAAATCTCGCCGAAAAGCGCGTGGAAATTGAGATTCCAGAGGGCCTTGACGACTGATGAAGATTGATATTTTAACACTTTTTCCTGAAATGTTCACCGCGCTCAATCAATCCATGCTTGGAAAAGCGCAAGAACGCGGCCTTGTCACGATTGAAACGCACGATTTTCGTGATAATGCGGACAATAAGCAGCGACATGTCGACGACATGCCTTACGGCGGCGGTCAGGGCATGCTGCTCATGGCGCAGCCAATTTTTGACACGTTGGCTAAAATTCCGCATGAAAATGCGCGTGTCATTTTGCTTGATCCAGCAGGCGCGACATTTACGCAAAAAAAAGCGGAAGAACTTTCAAAGGAAGCACATTTGATTTTTCTGTGCGGGCATTATGAGGGTTACGACGAGCGGATTAAAACGCTTGTGACAGATGAGCTCTCGCTCGGCGATTTTATTTTGACGGGCGGCGAAGCGGCTGCCACGGTCATGATTGACGCCACGGTGCGCTTGCTTCCTGGCGTTCTTGGCAATGTCGATTCGCATGAAGATGATAGTTTTAGTTCAGGCCTTCTTGAATACCCGCAATACACGCGCCCCGAGGATTTCAGAGGTATGAAAGTGCCCGACGTTCTCATGAGCGGCCATCATGAAAATATTCGCAAATGGCGTTTGAGAGAATCACTGAAAAAAACGCGCGATCGCCGGCCTGATTTGCTTGAAACGGCAGATTTGTCCGAAGAAGCACAAAAAATTCTCGCGGAATTAAGCTAAATATGGTATAATGACTTTAGACTGAGGATTAAAATCATGAATTTAGAACGTGAACACGAAACTGTAAATTTTTATCATTACGACAAACGAAACTTTGATTTTGAGAAAGCGAATGGCACGCCTGAAACGCGTATCAATGTGCAACTGCAAATGCTGACGGAGCGCACGGATATTGCAGCAACAGACACCGCTGTGCAAGTGTCTTTGTCAGCGCTGATAGTGCTCGAAACCTTTGTTTTATCAGCTTCTTTTTCGCAAGTTTCCGTTATCAAAGAGCAGCGTATCGAATCGCGCGATCAGCTGAGCCAAGAAAATATGCAAGAGCTTGCGAGCCCATTGTTCGATTTGTTGCGCCGTTTGACCTACGAAATCACGGAAGTTGCGCTCGATGAGCCAGGCTTGAAATTGGAGTTTTAATCTATGAAATTGGCGGTTATCACTGACACCTCGGCCACGATTAACGAGAAATACAAAATTTACGATAATTTGCACATTTTGGATATTCCACTGACGATTGATGGCGTCACTTATTCCTCGAAAACCACGGCTTCCGAGGAATTTTTTGAAAAAATGGCGACGTCGTCAACTGTACCAAAATCGGCGCAACCTTCACTTCCAGAGCTTGAAACATTGCTTCAAAATCTCGAGGCGCAAGGCTACACGCATGTTTTGGGCCTTTTTCTGACCTCGCAAATTTCAGGTTTTTATCAAAATGCGTATTATTTGCAAGACGAAACGAAGACGATGGTTGTCAAGTTTCCAGAAACGAGCATCACGTCAACGCCGCTTGGCTACATGGTCGAAACCGCGCTTGAATCCGCCAAATCGGGCGCAAGTTTTGACGCCATTCTCGCAGAATTTGAGACGCAGCGTGATTGCGACCGCGCTTACATGCTCGTAGACGATTTAAAATGGCTGTCCAAATCAGGGCGTTTATCAGGCGGCTCCGCGTTTTTTGGCACATTGCTCAATGTTAAACCTGTGCTGACTTTCACGCAAGAAGGCAAAATCGTCGTGCAGGACAAGGTTCGCACGGCTAAAAAGTCAATCACGCGGCTCAAAGAATTGCTCGTTGCGGGCGCAAATCCTGAGCTTGATAAAGTTTATATCATGCAAGCTGCTGCAGACGACAAGGCGCACGAGCTTTACGTTTACGCGTTGGAGCAAGGCTTTAAAGACGTGGAAGTAGTGCCGTTTGGCGCGGTTGTGGCGACACATTTGGGGCTTGGCTCGCTTGCTTACGCATGGATTCGTAAACATGAAATTTGAGACGCTGCCACAGGAATTTTTGCAGGCACGCGAAATTATTGAGCGCTTGCAAGAAGCGGGTTTTGAGGCCTATTTTGTGGGTGGCTCGGTGCGCGATGCGCTGCTTGGGCGGACGATTCACGATGTTGACATTGCAACAAGCGCCTACCCTGCTGAGGTCAAGTCGATTTTTTCGCGCACGATTGATGTTGGCATTGAGCATGGCACGGTCTTAGTTTTAACAAAATCGGGCGATTACGAAGTCACGACTTTTCGGACTGAGTCAACGTATACGGATTTTAGGCGCCCCGATCATGTGGATTTTGTGCGGGAATTGCGTGAAGATTTGAAGCGCCGAGATTTCACGATTAACGCGCTTGCGTGTAATTTATCGGGTGAAATTATTGACTTGTTTGACGGACTTTTGGACTTGAAAAAGCGGCAAATTCGTGCGGTTGGCGAGGCACGCGCACGCTTTAATGAAGATGCTTTGCGCATCATGCGTGCGTTACGCTTTTCTGCAACGCTTGGCTTTGAGATTGAAGCGGCGACGGCTGTTGCGATGGCTGACAGAGCGCCTCTGCTCACGAAAATCTCGATTGAGCGCATTTTTATTGAGCTTGACAAATTGTTACTAGCTGACGGTTGGCAAGCGGCGTTGCGTCAGCTGACAGAAAGCGGCGCTTGGCGCTATTTGCCTGATTTTGAGGCTGTAAGCGTCGCTAAAATATCTGCAGATTTTCGCTTTGAAAATTCTGCGCAAGCATGGGCATGGCTGAGCTTGCAGCTCACTCAGCTCAATTTACGCAAATGGAAACTCTCAAATGCGCAGATAAAAGCAATCGAAAAAATCCACGCGGCCTATAAGCTCGAGAATTATCAGTTGTCAGATGTTTATCAGCTGGGACTTCACGCCTGCACGCTTGCGGATGCGCTGAAAAAGGCGCAAAACAGCCCTGTCAGCCGCTCTAAACCAGCTGCGCTTGACCGTCAGCTGCAGATTCATGCGCCGTCAGAGCTTGCAATTAAAGGTGCTGATTTGATTGTGTTGGGCTTTGAGCCCGGTCCCAAACTTGGGCAATTGCTCAAAAAAATTGAGCATAAAATCGTTATGAACACACTAAAAAATACAAAAAAGGAGATTTTAGATTATGTTAAAACTCAAGGCTAATCGCCGTACAGGCTCCTGTACCACTATTTTAGCGGGCGCGGGTGCTACACTTGATGGCTCAACGCTCATCGCGCGCAATGATGATGGGCACGAAGCGCTCGATCCACAACGTTTTATTGTTGTACAGCCGTCTGAGCAGCCCAGACATTATAAGGCCGTGATTTCGGGTGCCGAAATCGATCTGCCTGAAAATCCGCTGCGCTACACGTCAACGCCGAACGCGGTGCTAAATGACGGCATTTGGCCAGCCGCGGGCATTAACAGTAAAAATGTTGCCATGTCAGCGACCGAGACAATCACCACCAACCCGCGCATTTTGGGGCTTGACCCGTATGTGGAAGGCTTTGGCGAAGAAGATTTTGTGACGCTCGTGTTGCCTTACATTTCAAGCGCACGTGAGGGCGTGCTGCGCCTCGGATCGCTTTTGAGCGAGCACGGCACTTATGAGCCAAACGGTATTGGTTTTGCGGACGCTAAAGAAGTCTGGTGGCTCGAGACCATTGGTGGGCATCATTGGGCGGCTATGCGCATTCCAGATGACGAGATTGTGGTTGCGCCAAATCGTTTTAATCTCATGGATTTTGACTTTGACTCGGAAAATACGCTTTGTTCCAGCGATTTGAAGGCATTGATTGATGAAAATGGGCTCAATCCTGACTGGGACGGCCGCTACAATTTGCGTCATATCTTTGGCTCGGCGCTCGTGAAAGACACGGTGTACAACAATCCACGCACGTGGTATGGCCAAAACTACTTTGGACTTGAAAGCTTTGACCCACAAGCGCACGATTTGCCTTTTACTTTCAAAGCCAATCGCAAAATTTCCGTCGAAGATGTCAAGGAAATCCTGAGCTCACATTTTGAAAATACTGAGTTTGATCCTTACGGCACAACGAATACGGACGCTGAGAAGAAGCTTTTTCGCCCCATTGGCATCAATCGCAATCACAGCGTGCACATTTTGCAAGTCAGAAATAATGTGCCGTCAGCGCTTGCGGGCGTTCAGTGGCTGGCGTTTGGCGCAAATACATTCAACAATGTTGTGCCATTTTACACGAATGTCGAGGACACACCAGCGTGCTACAAAGATGTGGCTGAGAAGTTCGATTTGAACCACATGTACTGGCTGTCAGCGACCACGGCGCTTTTGGGCGACACGGACTATCCGTGGTATGTCGCGATTCGGGACAATTATGCGCTTGACACGATGGCACTTTTCCGTGAAATTCAGGCGAAAACAGACGCGCTCGGCGCAACAGCCGACTTACTCGCGGCAAATGAAGAACTTGCCAAAGTCGCTTATGAGCAGCAAAATGAAATGCTCGGGCACATGGTCATTTCTGGCTCAAAACGCATGCATCTGCGTTTTGACTTCAACGACTAAAAGAACAATCCTGTCAGCTCTGACAGGGTTTTCTTTATACAAAAGTGTATAATGACAGTATGACAACTTTAAAAGAAAAATTTTTGGCTCAGGTAGACAAATACGACGCGATTTATCAAGGTGTTTTTTCTATCAAAGCGGCGGCAAATGACAAGCAGGCAGCGATGGCGCAGGCGTTTCTCGCACAAGATGAATCGCCGCAAAAGACGCTTGTCATGACAAATATTGAGCGACTGATAAAACTGACCCATGTCGAGCAGTTTCAAACGGAAGCCGTGAGTGAGTATATTCGCGCATTCGTAGGCCCTGTTGCAGGACAATTCGCGCAAGATGCCGTCGAAGATGAGGCCGTTGTGCCAGCGTTTTTGTTTCTTCACAGCCGCCTGATGCTGTTGCACGACCAGCTCGACTTTTTCTTCAGTAATTTCATAGAAGAAGATTTGAAAAATGGGTTTGCGGCAGCAAAAAACTCGGCGTCAGAGCTTGCTTACAAAGAAGAGACGCAGGAGGACGACGTACACACGTATTTGGAGCTGCTAGAAATTCAAAGCGTGGATTATGTGCATTATGTTGCGCGCACGCATGCGTGGGTGCACGAGATGTTTGAGGTTTTGGTCGCCGAGCTCACCAATCGCGGACTGACGGACATTCCTGTTCCTGAAAGCTGAGATTTATTTTAAAAAACCTGTTCGCGAGAACAGGTTTTGCGTTATCATCTCTAATATTCTATATGTTACTCATGTATTTTATCAGTCGTTCAATAAGCAAATCAATGACAGCCATTTGAAAAGTTCGGGCGGTAATATCATAATTATGAAAATAAGAAGTGGGAATCTGAGTAGCTATATTGACAGTAGATAGGTGAGAAAGAGTGGAATTTGAATTGTTGGTGATAGATAAAACGGGCACGCCTATTTGCACGACTTTCTTTGCCGAGTTTACAAGTCTAAGCGTTTCACCAGTGATAGAAATATAAATAACCAGCCCTTTGTGAGACAAGAGATTTGGAAGTAGATCGAGCAAAGCATTGTCATACTGATAAATCGATGGGTGATCCAGTTGACTGAGCCGGTGCGCCATATATTCAGCCAGAGGTTTTGAAGAACCCACGCCTGCTATGTAGATCAACTTTGATTTTGAGATGTGTCGAATAAAGGAATCTAGATTAGATTCCATGCCATCAGATAGAAAGCTTTCAAAAAAATCCTGGAACACAGACAGTAAATTAGACGCAATAAAATTTGTTTTGTTTGAGACTTGTTTCATCTCAAATTTAAACTCAGAAAAACCACTGTAGCCTAATTTTTGAGCCAAACGAATGAGTGCCGTGTTAGAGGCAGCACAGTTAAGCGCCAGCTGAGTTAGATTTAAATCCTGCAAGAGTTCAGGAGAATTATCAAGCTGAGTTAAAATATTGATTTCTGTAGTTGTTAAAATTGACAAGTCTGTGAATTTGTTTAAAAAAATTCCCATGAGCTGATTATAGCACAACATGGATAATTGTTCAGAAATTGGATAAAGCGAAGCAATTATAAATCCAAATTTTATTTTATAATGAGCAAGGAAGGAAAAAGAATATGAAATTTGGAATGATTGGCCTTGGGAAGATGGGGCTTAACTTGGTCAAAAATGCAGCAGACAATAATCTTGAAGTTGTGGTCAACGACTTAAATCTTGAAGCTATCCAAGAGGCCGAGAGTTATTCGCCAAAAATTACAGGCTCAGCAACTTTGACAGACTTTTTGTCAAACTTGACAAGCCCGCGGATTATCTGGTTGATGTTACCAGCGGGCAAAATCACGAATGTCATGGTTGACAGACTTTCACGAGAGTTGAATCCAGATGACATTTTAATTGACGGTGGAAACTCCAATTATAAAGATAACCTATCTCAAGAAGATGAGTTGAAGAAAAAAGGCATTCATTTCTTTGATGTAGGAACCTCTGGCGGAATGTCTGGAGCTCGCCAAGGTGGAAATTTCATGATTGGAGGGCCGTCAGAAATTTGGCCGATTATTGAGCCCCTCTTTCAAGCGTTGGCCCAAAAGGAAGGTTACCTTTATACAGGAAGCTTAGGGAGCGGCCATTATCTAAAAATGGTGCATAATGGCATTGAATATGGCATGATGCAGGCCATTGCAGAGGGATTCGAGATTCTGGATGCAGGACCGTATGACTATGATTTTCCAGAGGTTGCGCAGCTATGGAATCATGGATCGGTTATTCGCTCTTGGTTGATGGAGCTGGCAGGAGAAGCCTTTGCAAAGGATCCAAAGCTTGAACAGATCGCCAGTCGGATGTATTCGTCTGGAGAGGGCAAGTG
>JAIRUZ010000004.1 GCA_031254115.1 Streptococcaceae bacterium | reverse complement strand
GGACTTTCTTTATCTCTAAATATCTGACTTTTTTCATTCTGAGTTTCTGTCAGTTGATTGCTTTTTATGGCTTGGCTTTCGTTGTTGGGGGGCTAAAAAATGGCTGGGGAGATTTGACGACGTCATTTTGGTCACATTTTTTGACCGCTTTCGGCATTCAATTGCTGTCGCTTCAAGCGATCTATGCGCTTGTCTTACTTGAACTTTATCTGACATTTCTAAATGTACTGGCGGTTTTGATGGCCGCTGTTGCAAGCCCCATTTTAATTCCTCTTCTTCTTCAACTCATTTCTTATGTATGGAAGAATCAACTCCTCTATTCACTTGATTTTCAAGGAAATATGACCATTGCTTGGGTGAATATGCCTGACCATTATTGGCCTACAACCGTGGTGGTAAGTCTGCTCGTAATAGTTGTCTGCTTATCTCTGGCTTTCCTTAGCTTTAAAAAACGCGATTTATAAACGAGAGAAAGACGCTATTGACTGACATAAAAAATTCCGAACGGGGTCGCCTGAACGGAATTTTTTAGTTTTCTAGCCGCGGCCAGCTTAGGCTCACGCTGAAATCAGGCGTTTGATAGGCCAGCGCAAAATTGCCATTTGTTCTCTCGACAAGCTCGCGCGCGATGTAAAGCCCGAGCCCTGATGAATTTTCGCTCGCTGACAGATTTTCAGAATAAAAGCGATTTGTCAGCTTGTTTAATTTGCGAATCGGCTGCTGGCTTTGATTTTCTAAGCGCAAAGTAACACGCGTGTTGTCAGCTGTCAGCCGCACGGAAAGGTGATTTTTGCCGTGTTTCAGCACATTTCCGAGCAGATTTTGAACAATGCGTTTCAAAATGACGCGCGTTGCGAGAACGAAATAATCCGCTTCAAGCACAAAATCAACCGCAATCTTTTTTTCTGTCAGCTGATCATAAGCATTTAAAAGCTCATTTTTTAGAATTTCGGTCAGATTGACGGGCACCAAATCGGGCTTATTTTCGGTTTCGAGTAAATTTTGATAGTCCAGCAAGATTTCAAGACGCCCTGAAACAGTGTCCAGATTTTGCTTTATTTTCAGCAGCGTGTCGTTTGCGTCCTCTTTCATCAGCGTCTGCGTGTAACCGCTGGCAATCGTGAGCGGCGTGCGGATGTCGTGCGTCATATTGTGCAACGCCATGTCAAACATTGCTTTTTCCTGCTGGCTTGCCATTTTCACCGCCTGCAATTCTTGGAAAAGCTGATTGATTTCATCTGTCAGCGCTGACAACGTTTTGTCATCTGTCGTTTGCGTGAGCAGCACGCCCGCGCCTGTCCGCCGTTTGTCAGCCACCGCTTCTGCCAATTTTTTGAGCGCACGTTTACGTGAAAAATAAAGAAAAGCAAAAACGGCAGCTGCAAGTCCTGCCAAAATAAAATCACTCATTTGCCACCTGCCGCATGCGCACGCCAAGTCCCCAAATCGTCTCAATGTAATCCGCGCCCGCGTCAAGCCCCAAAAGCTTCTTGCGCAAATTACTCAAATGCGTGTTCACGCTATTGTCGCCGCTCACGGCGGGCGTTTGCCAGACCGCTTCATAGAGTTTTTCTTTTGTAAATATTTGCTTAGGAGCGCGCATCAAAACGGCTAAAATCTCAAATTCCAAGCGACTCAGACGCGCAGAATTTCCATTGACAGAAACTGTAAAATCTTCAAAATGCAGCGAAAGCGTGCCGTAAGTCAGCGTTTTCGACTTCTCGGGCGCTGTCAGCTGACGCAATTGGACGGCGACGCGCGCAGAAAGCTCGTCAAGATCAAACGGCTTCGTCACGTAATCATTCGCGCCAGAAAGTAAATACCTACTGACACGCTCTTTTTCGCCCAATGCCGTCAGCATAATCACTGGCACTTGGCTCACCGCACGAATTTCCGCGAGCACGCCATCGCCCGAAAGCCCTGGCAGCATAATATCCAGCAGGATCAGCTCAATCGCTTGCTCCCGAAAAATAAGTAAGCCTTCCGTTCCCGAATACGCCTGAAAAACCGTGTGTTCCGCCGCAAATTGCCCGCGCAAAATCGCCTGAATGTCGCTATTGTCCTCAATAATCAGCAGCCTAGCCATACGTCTCCTAGTTTCTGTCAGCGCTCGCAGCGCTATTTTCAGACGTTTTTTTCGCCGCAAAATGCTCGGCGTGAATGTCAGCCAGCGTCAAATCATCTTTGACATCTGGATGATGCTTGCGGCAAAGCACATATTTCCCGTCAGCCGTACGGTGCAAGCCGATTCGGTGACAGCCTGGTGCGTGACACTCAATGCGCTTCCAGACAATCAGAAAAACGCCAAATTCTGGCAAACAACTCGCAAAACCGCCCCAAAAATTGAGCCACGGCCCGCCGCTCGTTCCCGTCAGCCACAAAATAAAATCCCAAATCGCCTGCATCGCAAACCTCCTATTTGCGTCATTATATCAAAAATTGTCAGCGCTGACAAACGCATTTTCATTAAATGTCAGCCCAAAAACCTCAAAAAAACCTGTCAGAGCTGACAGGTTTTCATTTGCTTCATTATTTAGATTATTTTGCAATCTTAGCAAAGTATTCAAGTGTACGAACAAGCTGTGACGTATAGCTCATTTCGTTATCGTACCAAGCAACTGTCTTAACGAGTTGGAAATCACCTGCAGTTGTTACTTCAGTTTGCGTTGGGTCGAAGATTGAGCCGTGGCTTTCACCAATGATATCGCGCGAAACGATGTTGTCAGCATTGTAGCCAAATGATTCGTTTTCAGCAGCTTTCATGGCAGCATTGACTTCGTCAACCGTTACTTTCTTATCAAGAATAGAAACAAGTTCTGTCAATGAGCCAGTTGGTGTAGCAACACGTTGTGCATGTCCTTGAAGTTTGCCGTTAAGCTCAGGAATAACAAGGCCGATTGCTTTAGCGGCGCCTGTTGAGTTAGGAACGATGTTTTCAGCAGCAGCACGTGCACGACGAAGGTCGCCACCACGGTGTGGACCGTCAAGGAGCATTTGGTCGCCCGTGTAGCTGTGAATCGTTGTCATTGTACCCACTTTGATACCAAAGTTCTTGTTCAACGCGTCAGCCATTGGAGCGAGACAGTTTGTTGTGCATGAAGCGCCAGAGATGACTGTTTCAGTACCGTCAAGTGTTTCGTGGTTTGTGTTGAAAACGATTGTTTTAACGTCGTTTCCGCCAGGAGCTGTGATAACAACCTTCTTAGCGCCACCGTTAGCGTGCAAATGTTTCTCAGCAGCTTCTTTTTTCGCGAAGAAACCAGTGGCTTCAAGGACGATTTCAACGCCAGCGCCCGCCCAGTCGATTTGCTCAGGATCGCGTTCTTGTGTTACTTTGATAAACTTGCCGTTCACATCAAATCCGCCATCTTTAACTTCAACAGTCCCGTCGAATTTGCCTTGTGTTGAATCATATTTCAACAAGTGAGCAAGCATGGTTGGATCTGTCAAATCGTTGATTGCAACAACTTCAACACCTTCAACGTTCTCGATACGACGAAGCGCCAAGCGTCCGATACGGCCGAAACCGTTAATACCAACTTTAACTACCATTTTGTAGTCTCCTTTAAATTTTTTGAGTTAGTGAATTCACGCACTTGTGAAACACTTAACTTTTTACAAACCCATTATAACATTTTTCCTTAAGAATTGTACAAAAAAAATTTCAGAAATCTCATAACTAAGAGACCGTCAGCGCTGACAGAAATTTAGCAGGTTTCGGCCATTTCACGGATGAGTTGTTCGGTTTTATTCCAGCCGAGGCAAGGGTCTGTGATGGATTTGCCAAAGACGAGCGGCTCATCTTGGCGGCCGTCTTCGAGATAACTTTCAATCATGAAGCCGCGCGCGTATTTGCGAATGCCGTCGTCCCACGCGCGGTTAATCAGCGTCTGACGCACAATCCGAATTTGCTCCATAAATTGCTTGCCAGAATTGTCATGGTTCGTGTCAACCATGATAAATGGATTCGCAAGGCCCAAACGTTTGTAATTTTCAATTGTGTCTTTGAGCGTCTCGTTGTAATAGTTCGGATGATTTTTCCCAGTTTCGTCAACGCCGCCGCGCAGAATGGCATGCGCATGCGGATTGCCGCTGGTTTGAACCTCGGCGTGATCGTACAAAAAAGTTTGCGGTTTTTGTGCTGCATGAAGCGCGTTGAACATGACATTGAGATTGCCAGACGTCGGATTTTTCATGCCGACAGGCGCATCAATGCCTGAGCTGACAAAGCGATGTTCCTGATCTTCAACCGAGCGCGCGCCAACCGCATGATAGCTGATCAAATCGTCGACCAGCGCAACATTTTCCGCATAAAGCATCTCATCAGCCGTCGTCAGTCCCGTTTCCGTGATAACCTTATAATGCAGCTCACGAACCGCTTTGATGCCGTTAATCAAATCTTGCTTGCCGTTTGGATCGCTCTGATGAATCAACCCCTTGTAGCCGTCACCGTTCGTGCGCGGTTTTGCAGTATAAACGCGCATCACCATGAAAATCTTGTCAGCTACCTCGTCTTGCAATTTGGCAAGTCGTCTGGCATACTCAAGAACTGGCTCCTCGCGGTCTGACGAGCACGGGCCGATAACTAGAAGTAAGCGGTCGTCTTTTCCCGTGATAATGTCAATCAATTCCTTGTCGCGCTGCGCTTTTTTATCAATTTGTGCGGCGTTTAGTTTGCCTAATTCGCGCACCTCGGCGATATTAATCTGTGGACTTAAACGTTTAAATGCCATCGAATTTTTTCTTTCTAAAAATCGCCCATTCGGGCGACTATTTCCATTATACTATATCCTACATGATCGCTTGCGAACGTCCGTGACAGTTTTTGAATTTCTTGCCTGAACCGCATGGACACGGATCATTGCGCCCAATCTTAGACAAGTCTTTCGTGTCAACGGCTTCTGGCTGCACAGCGCGCATTTGCTGCGGCCTGACGGCTTCTTGCGCTTCTTGCGCAAGCGTCATATTTTTGGCAGTCGCCGTTGTTTTGTGCTGAACGGCGGACTGTTCAGCTTCTTGCGGCTGCGTATTGATTTGCGCTTTAACCATGAGACGCGTAATCTCAAACTCAATGGCAGCAATCATGTCATTGAACAGGCGGAACGTTTCTTCTTGATATTCAACAATCGGCGTATTTTGCGCATAACCACGCAGGCCGACCGCCTGACGCATTTGATCCAGTTGGTCAATGTGATCGGACCATTTATTATCCACAACACGTAAAATAACGGCACGCTGAAATTCAATTTGACGCTCAGGTTCTTGAAGTTTTGCCATTTGCGAGCGATAAGTCGCTTGAATGTCATCAAAAATAAATTCTTTCAAATCGGAAACACTCAAATCGTCAATATCGCGCTCTCTGATTGCCGTGTCGTCCGTCAGGAAAGTGGCTTGCAAGGTCACAAATAAATCCTCGCGCGCATCATCCGTCAGCTTCCCACCGGCTGCAAGCGCGGCACCACTTACCATGCGATCAACCGCACGACTGAACATCCCCACAAGCTCTGGCGTCATGTCCTCGTCTGACGTAATCACACGGTAACGCTGCGTATAAATTACCTCACGTTGCTCACGAATGACATCGTCGTATTGCAGCGTCTGCTTTCGGCTGTCATAGTTGTTGCCTTCAACGCGTTTTTGTGCGGACTCAACTTGATTGGTGATGAGTTTTGACTTAATGACGGCATCTTCGCCCGTGATACGGAAACGCTCAAGCAATTGCGAGACACGCTCAGCGCCAAAACGTTTCATAAGATCGTCTTCAAGTGACAAATAAAATTGTGAACTTCCTGGATCGCCTTGCCGACCCGAACGTCCGCGCAGCTGATTGTCAATACGACGGCTTTCGTGACGCTCTGTTCCAATCACGGCAAGTCCGTGATAATAGCTGTCTTCAGGCACATTATTGATGCGATCTTGCTCTTGGGCTTGCGCGACTTCATTGGGATCATTCAGATTTTTAACACGCGTTGGCCGAACACCTGGGCCAAGCTTGATGTCGGTGCCACGCCCTGCCATATTCGTCGCAATCGTGACGGCGCCTTGCTGGCCCGCATTCATGATAATCTGCGCTTCTTTAAAGTGATTTTTCGCGTTCAAAACTTCGTGAGGAATACGTGCTTTTTGCAGGCGCTGCGAAATCAACTCAGATGTTTCAACCGCGACCGTCCCAATCAAAAGCGGCTGCCCATGCGAATGGCGATCTTTGATATCGTCAATGACCGCATTGAACTTGGAATCAAGCGTTGGATAGAGCAAATCTGGATGATCGAGACGCCGAATCGGCCGATTGGTCGGAATCGGAATAATCTGGATATTGTAAGTTTCGCGGAACTCCTCAGCCTCCGTTTTGCCCGTTCCTGTCATGCCTGACAGCTTTTTATACATACGGAAATAATTCTGAATCGTAATCGACGCAGACGTTTTCGATTCGTCTTGAATCGGCACGCCCATTTTCGCCTCAAGTGCTTGGTGAAGGCCGTCAGAAAAACGGCGACCTGGCATCGTGCGCCCCGTAAATTGGTCAATAATCAAGACTTCATCATTTTCATCAACCATGTAGTCAATATCCGTCAGCATGATGAAATTCGCGCGAATCGCATTGTCAATAAAGTGCGTCAGCGCAGCATTGTCAATATCATAGAGATTGTCAATCCCAAAAAATTGCTCCGCTTTATCGATGCCTTCTTCTGTCAGCCCGATTGTCTTTGATGGCACATCGATTTTATAATCGTCGCCTTCTTGATAATCACCCTCAGGATCAATGTAATTTTGCCCGTGAAGTGTTTTGGCAAATTGATCCGCGCGCGCGTAAAGTCCCGAGTTTCCTGACGCTTGCCCAGAGATAATCAGCGGCGTTCTGGCTTCATCAACCAAAATCGAATCCACTTCGTCAACGAGCGCATAATTCAACGGACGTTGCGTCATATCTTCCTTACGCACGACCATATTGTCGCGCAGATAGTCAAAACCGAGCTCGGCAGAGGTCGAGTAGGTGATGTCGCAGCCATACGCCTCGCGCTTTTCTTCAGGCGATTTGGAGTTCAAGTTAATCCCGATAGAAAGCCCAAGCCAATTGTAGAGCTCACCCATTTCCTCGGCATCACGTGTAGAGAGGTATTCATTGACCGTGACAACGTGCACGCCTTCGCCGGAGAGCGCGTTCAAATAAACGGGCATCGTGGCCGTCAGCGTTTTACCTTCGCCGGTACGCATCTCGGGCACGTCCCCATTGTGCAAAACAATTCCGCCCATAATCTGAACGTGGAAAGGGAAAAGCCCCAGCACGCGCTTGGCCGCTTCACGACACACTGCAAACGCTTCTGGGAGTAGATTATCAAGTACTTTTTCAAGCGTTTTACCCGCTTTGCGCTCTTTTTCAATGCGCGCTTTAAATTCGGGCGTTTTGGCTTTGAGCTCGTCGTCCGTGAGGCGCTCCATCTCGTCCGCGTAAGACTCAACTTTCCCCGCAAGACGCGTCAGACGGCGCAATTCCGAGCGGTCATTTTCAATCATTCGTTGTACAATATTTGGCATAATTTTTCCTTCAACTTGGAGTCAATTAGGTGTATTATAACACTTTTCAAGCAAAATTAAAAGCTGTCAGCGCTGACAGGTGCGCAAAATTTCATCCAGCATGGCGCTGCCAGCTGACAGATCTTCTGTCAGCCAATGCTGCGTTTTGATGACAAACGGATTGCCGCCGTGGAGAAATTCGTAGGTGCGCTGACGCTGCCCGAAGCTGCTTGCGCTCACGTCCCACGCGAGATTCATCAACAGCGCGCGTTCTTTGGCGTCAAGGTGCGCGCTTGTCAGTGCTGACGAAACGAGCGTCCCGATTTCCGCGTGCTCAAACGTGCGAAAATCAGGAATACCAACAGCCGAGCCACTTGAAAACTCAGCAATCACGCGCACGACTTCGTCGTAATAGCTTGTCAAACTAGCGCGCACCGCAAGCAGCGTTTGCATATTGGGCGTGAATACGCGCCCGGCGCATTCAAGATGTCCCGTCACTTCACTTGCGACAACGGCCGCGCGAATGAGCTCGAGATTCACCGAAAGTTCGCCAAGCATTTCCTGAACGCGCGCGAAGCCTATCAATCCAAGCTTTTCGGCCAAACGCACCGCAAGCGCCGTCGCAAATTCGAGCTTAACCACGCCGCGCACTTCGTCTTGATGCGCCGTGTGCACGAATAGCCCGCTCGCCTCAAAAAAGGCATTGGACATCGCGACATCGCCGCAAACGAAGAGAGCTTCATTTGGCACAAAAACATCGTCAAAAATCGTCACCGCGTCCATCTCGTCAAAGCTGCCAGACAGCGGATAATCGCGCAAATCCGCGTCGTCAGGCATCGTTGGCTTACGGCAAATTGTTTTCATGCCAGGCGCATCAAGCGGCACGACAAATGCGAGCGCAAATTTTTCGTCCTCAGGCAAAAGCCCTGGCAAATTAAAAATCAAAAGCTCGTCTGCGAGCGGCGCGAGTGTTGAAACTTGCTTGGCGCCGCGCACGATAACGCCATCAGGCAGGCGTTCTTTAATCCACACGCCCGCAAATTCGTCGCCGTCAGCCAGCAGCGCTGACAAAGATTTCGAGCGGTCTTTTTGCGGATTTTGAATCGCATGCGACACAAACAAATCTTCGCGCACGACGCGCGACGCCCATTTTTTCACATGTGCTGCAAATGGCGCGCCAAGCACCGATGCGTACTCCGCGACCACCGCAACGCCCGAATCCACAAAATCAGGCGTGCGCCCCAACATGCCGTACGACAGCCGCGCAATTTTCTCGTACGCGCGCCGCTTTGTCGTCAAATCCGCCGCACTTCTCGGCAGCTTAAAAAGCGTGGACGTCCCGTCTGACAGGCTCATTTCAGGGTCTTCTGCGCGCAAGGTGTAATATTTTTGAATCGTCGCAAGCGTCCGCACAAAAACAGGCACTTCTGTCAGCGCTGACAGCTTTCCCCCCGCAAAATACACCGCGCGCCCGTCGTCCAAATTTCCATTTTTTGTTGTCATAGCTCTATTTTACCAAAAAATCGCGTCCATGTTTCAGATGGTAAAGAAAAATCCGCACACACGAAGCGAACGGATTTTCTAGTTTTAATCTAATTTTGCACGAAACATTTCGTTGTAGCGCTCGTCGTCTTCCTGATCATCGCGAACGACTTTTGCGACGGTAAACGAGGTGCTAATCAGCCCAACAGAGGCCATCAGATAGTAACCTTTCACCATCAGCGGCTCTTTGAGCGTGTACAGCCCGATAATCATCAACGTCAGAAAGAGTCCGAAGCTTCCCCAAGCCATCAACTTAAAGCCAGCCGTGTTACGATACGCTTTTTTCTTGTTCATTTTTTCTCCTCTAATATTTCAACTTTCTAGCCAAAATATGTATTTAATATAGCATTTTCTGAAAAAAATAGCAAGTTTTGAACTTTCTTATCTTATAAACCCGTCCACTCCCAATCCGTAAACTCAGGAATGTCGACACCTTCATTTCGAGTCACATCAAAGTGCTTCGCAAGCGTAAGTTCTTGTGCGTCAATAAAGGCCTTCAGCGCCGCTTCATTTCCGGCGTGTTCTGCAAGCAGAATCTGAGCAGCATCAATAGCCTGATGGAAACGATCAAGCTCACTGTAAACGCGCATATCATAAGTTGTCGTGATATCCCCATCCTCGCGATACCCGTGGGCATGAAGTCCCAGATGACCACGCTCATAGAACATGGACTCAATCAAATTTTCATAGCCGTGGAAGCCGAAGACAACTGGCGTACCTAGCTCTCCGAAATAACTTCTAAACTCAGCATCTGTCAATTCGCGTTCTTGGTTAAGCGCACCATTTTTCTTCTGCAAGCGGCCAAGCTCAACAACATTCACATAACGGAACTTGATTTCTGGAAAGGCCTTGTGAATCAGATCAAGCGCAGCCAGCGTCTCAATCGTTGGCTCTGTACCCGTTGAAGCAAAGACGAGATCAGCCTTTTCACTTGCTTTCGCAGTCGATGCCCAGTCAATCACTGCAAGTCCGTCAGTCGCCAATTTCTCAGCTTCCTCAGCCGTAAACCATTGCTGGCGCGGCTGTTTAGAGGCAACAATATGATTAATTTTCGAGCGATCTTGGAAGGCGCGATTAAAGACAGCAAGCAGACTATTTGCATCGGCTGGCAAATATTGACGAATGAAGTCTGATTTCTTTTCAGCCAAATGCGTGAGCAGACCTGGATCTTGGTGGGTATAGCCATTGTGATCTTGCTGGAAAACAGTTGAGGTCGAAATGATATTGAGCGCAGGATAATCCTTGCGCCATTTCTCTGCTGAGGCCTGACGAATCCATTTGAAATGCTGAGTCAGCATAGAATCAACCACGCGCAAGAAGCTCTCATAACTTGCAAAAATACCTGTACGGCCTGTCAGCGTATAGCCTTCAAGGAACCCTTCTGCTTGGTGTTCTGACAGCTGACTGTCAATAATTCGGCCTTCGGCAGCCAGCGATTCGTCATTATGATCTTTAATCAGTTGCATCCACTGACGATTAGTCACCTTGAAGAGCTCCCAGAGACGATTGGACATGGTTTCGTCAGGACCAAAGATGCGGAAACGTGTCGGATTCAATCTGACGATTTCAGCGAAATACTTCGAGAGGACATTCATGTCCATGTTGTCATTTGTAGCTGCCATCAGCGTGCCGCGATTGTTCGCAGTGATAGGATTTGTGAAGACTTTCCAGTCAGGCAAAGTCAGATTTGCGCCATCTATACCGCCATTTGTCACAGGATTTGCGGCCATACGCATCTCGCCTTTTGGTGCAAAGTCCGCGAGTTCAGGCTTGAGCGTGCCGTCTGCGTTGAATAATTCTTCTGGCTTGTAGGATTCCATCCAGTCAATAAATTCTGGCAGAGTCTCCATGTTGCGGCTTGACAGAGGCATTGGCACCTGATGGGCACGGAAGCTGTGCTCAATAGGTAAGCCTTGTCCGTCGTACTTTGGACCCGACCAATCATTGAAACGTGGGCCGCCCCAGCCTTTTGGCAGGCGAGCAATAATGACTGGCCAAGCAGGCACTTCGCCATTTTGATAACGGCCATATTCACGCGCATCTTTTTGAATCTGATGGATATCTTCAATGGCCTTGTCAAAAGTACTGGCCGCAATCTGGTGATAGCGCATGTAGTCGTGAATGTCATCATTTTCAATGAAACGTGGGCTGTAGCCCAGTCCCTCGAAAAATTTGAAAATATCCACATCCGAAGTCCGCGCAAAAAGCGTTGGATTTGAAATCTTAAATCCATTCAAATCAAGGATTGGTAGCACAGCGCCATCATTTTTCGGATTGATAAATTTATTAGAATGCCAACCAGTCATCAAGGGACCTGTCTCAGATTCACCATCACCAACCACCGCAAAGGCAATCTGGTCAGGCTGATCCAGCACAGCACCCGTCGCATGGGACAAGGTATAACCCAATTCGCCCCCTTCATGCAAAGAACCTGGTGTTTGCGCCGTCATGTGCGAACCAATGCCTCCAGGAAAACTGAAACGCTTGTAGAGCCGTGTCAGTCCTTCAAGATTCTGCGTAATCTCAGGATAATCCTCTGTGTAGGTTCCATCCATCCAAGCAGGCACAACCATTGCCTGTCCACCATGACCAGGCCCGCCCAGATAGAACATCTTCTGCTGGTACTTATTGATCAGACGATTCGCATGAGCATAGAGAAACGTCTGCCCCGACACCGTCCCCCAGTGGCCAATCGGATTTGCCTTCAAATCCTCTTTCTGGATGGGCGTTTTCGTCACAGTGAAAAGGGGGTTCGATTTCAAGAAAATCATTCCCGCTCCCATGTACGTTGCCGCGCGCCACCACTTGTCAAGTGTTTTGAGATAGTCCGTTGAGTTGTAATCTGTCACCATGTACTCCTAAAGTAGTTTTTCTTTCATTATAATGCTTTTTAATACTTAAAACGAGAATTTATTACGAATCTTTAGTGGAATTATTGCGATTTTCACTCCAAAGCTGATAGGCCGAGAAGGACGTATAGCTGATAACAAGGATTAGAGAGATGTAAAAAATCACATTGTAGACTGAAAGCAAGTTCTCAGACTTGACTGCCTTTAGAATGCTTTGTCCTAGCCAAAAAGCGCAGACAAGAGCCGTCAGACCGTAAAGTCTTGATTTTTGAGTTGGATTTAATTCTTTATTCATAAAATCACCTTAATTGAGTTCGGGAAGCTTGAAGCTAGGAAAAAAGATAATTTGAGAACCCGTGCTGCGCACGAAACCCCAAATTCCTATTTTTCTACGCTTCAAAGCGAGCCTCCCTCACATCTTCTTATAATTGAGTTCGCCCTCCTTGAAGCTAGACGATTAGATAAATTGAGAACCTACGCTTCGCGCAGAATCCCAATTTCCTAAATCGTTACGCTTCAGAACAGTCGGGCTCACATCTTGTTCTTACAAAGCTGGGTCTAAATCCTTGAAGACATAGACCTAGTTTAACTTTAACGTTTCCGTTTTGAATAGATGTCAATGGCAACAGCCAAGAGGAGAACAAGTCCCTTGATCGTTTGAATCAAGGCTGAATCCACACCCATGATTGACAGCCCTTGGTTAATAACTCCAATCACGGCAGCTCCAATCACGACACCTGAAACTGTTCCAATGCCGCCCGTGACCGCTGTTCCACCTACGAAACATGCGGCAATGACATCCAGCTCAAATGAATTTCCCGTCGCTGCCGAGGCAGATGACAGACGAGAAAGGATGGCAACCGCCGCAATCGCTGACAGGAAACCCATGTGTACATAGAGCGAGAAATCTACGCGCTTCGTATTAATTCCAGAGAGCATGGCTGCACGGCGATTTCCGCCAACCGCATAGACATGACGGCCGAAGACCGTTTTCGTGAGAATAAAATTATAGACAAGAACTAGTAAACCGACAATGACCAGCATAATTGGAATTCCTCCTTGGCTGCTATTTCCAGAAGAGGCAAATTCGTATGTCAAAAAGAGAATAACCGCTGAAGCCAGACCGATCTTTGTGTAAGTCGCTGAGATCGGCCCCACTTCAAGCCCCACTTTGTCCGCCTTCTTACGATTATTGAGCGTCATCCAAGCAAAGGCAACGATGGCAATAATTCCAACCACAACGCTCAAACCGTCAAACGGTCCCCAGAAACCCAGAATATTGGGCAGATAGTTTGAGGCGATGGCATTGAAAGATGAATTATTGACAGGAATAGAGGCATTAATCATAGTTGTCGCAAGACCGCGGAAGACGAGCATTCCAGCCAGCGTGGTAATAAAGCCTGGAATCCCGACAATCGCGACCCAGAAGCCTTGCCAGACTCCAATAGCAATCCCAATCAGTATCCCCGCGAAAATTGCCAAAATCCAATTCATGTGCATATCCTGCATCAGCAAGGCCACGCAGCCACCAATAAAGCCAACAAGTGATCCGACTGACAGATCAATGTGCGTAGCAATGATGACCATAACCATTCCAACTGCTAGAATAATGACATAGGCATTTTGCTGAATCAGCTGCACCACCGTATTAGGTTGAAGTAAGAGTCCGCCTGTCAAAAACTGAAAGACGATGATAATGACAATCAGTGCCCCAACTATTCCGTACTGGCGAGCATTAGCTGCAAACGAAGCAAGCAAATCGCCTTTTTTCTCTGTAATTTTAGAATCCATTTTATTAAATTATGCTCCTTTAGCTTCTTTACTGACTTTTTCTTGAGTCATTCCCTTCATCAGATACTCCTGACCGAATTTCTCCTTCGTAACTTCGTCTGTCACACAGCCTTGACTGACCGTATAGATTCGATCGCAAATGCCGATCAGCTCTGGAAGCTCTGAGGAAATCACAATGACCGCCTTTCCTTCATCAGCCAATTGGTCAATGATTTCATAAATCTCATACTTTGCACCCACATCAATTCCTCGTGTGGGTTCATCTAAGATCAAAATATCAGGATCTGAAATTACCCATTTTGCGAGAACTACCTTTTGCTGATTACCTCCCGAGAGATTCGCCACTCTCTCTTCAATGTTCGGAGTCTTGATATGAAAGTCTTTCCGATATTTTTCAGCTGTGATGCGCTCAATGTTATCATCCATAATGCCATGTTTCGCGTGTTTTAAAAGGGCTGCCAATGAAGCATTCTCGCGAATATTCTGCAAAAGATTGAGACCATAACTCTTTCGATCTTCCGTCGCATAGGCAAGTCCTGCATCAATTGCCTTTCGAACGCTGGAAGTGTCTGTTTCCTTTCCATGGATAAAGACTTTCCCCGAAACGCCCGTGCCATACGACCGTCCAAAGACACTCATCGCCATTTCCGTTCGTCCAGCACCCATCAGGCCTGCAATCCCGACAATTTCACCTGCTTTTACTGAAATATTAGCCTCATCTACTACGACGCGCTGCGTGTCCAGAGGGTGATAAACGGTCCAATTTTCAATTCTGAAGATTTCTTCGCCTGCCTTTGACTCATGGGCTGGATAAAGATTCGTCAACTCACGACCAACCATCGCCGCAATGAGCTTGTCCTGATTGAGCGGTTCCTCTGCCGTATTCGACATCCAGCCAACGGTGGAGCCATCTCTAATGATACTGACATTATCCGTGATCGCCTTGATTTCATTCAACTTATGAGAAATAATAACAGAAGTAACTCCATGGTTATCACGTAAGTCCCGGAGAATGCCCAAGAGATGGGCCGAATCTTCGTCATTCAAGGCAGCCGTGGGCTCATCGAGGACGAGAAGTTTAACATTTTTTGAGAGAGCCTTGGCGATTTCTACCAATTGTTGCTTGCCGACTCCGATGTCCATGATCTTCGCTTCTGGGCTCTCCATCAGACCAACACGACCCATCACCTTGATGGCATCTGAGCGTGTGCGATTCCAGTCGATAATCCCATTTTTTTGTTTTTCATTTCCCAGGAAAATATTTTCAGCAATCGAAAGAAAAGGACTCAGAGCCAGTTCCTGCTGAATAACTACAATGCCGAGATCCTCTGAGTCCGCAATTTTCTTAAAGTTACACTCTTTTCCTTCAAAGATAATCTGCCCAGAGTAGCTCCCATAGGGATAAACACCCGAGAGAACATTCATCAATGTAGACTTACCTGCACCATTTTCTCCACAAATTCCATGGATTTCACCCTTGGAAATGTTCAAATTGACATTTGTCAGAGCTTTAACGGGGCCAAAAGTCTTCGTAATCCCCTTCATCTGTAAGATCATATTAGAATCTGACATTTCACGTCCTTTCTTTTATCAATCTCCGGAGGCAATCTTTCGCATCTACTGAACGGTTCATCTTAACCGCCTCCTTCTCATCTTATTTTATAATCGCAGATGCGGTATCTTTTTGATATTGTGCTTCTGTGATAAAGCCTACTTCTACTTCGTAGTGAAGACCTTTTTGGTCTCCTGTAGGGCTTTTAACGAGTTCATCGGATTTCATAAGCCAAGTCGGAACTTCTTTTTTACCGTTGTCCATTGGGGCGGCTGTTGTTGAAGGGGACTTTCCTGCTGCAATATCTGTCAATAGGGAAGTTGTCTGTTTAGCAAGTTGAGAAACATCCTTGAAGACAGTTTGTGATTGTGCCCCATAGGTGATATTGGTAATTGCAATGTCCATTCCGTCTTGTCCTGTAATAATTGGCCAAGCTGATTTGTTTGTTGGATTCTTTGAGTCAAATGCAATAGTTGGCGTCATGTCTGGACGAGCACTCTTGATGGATTTCATGATTCCGAGTGAAATAGCATCATATGGCGAAAGTACGGCCGCAAGAGGCTTATCTCCCAACTTTGTCATATAAGCATCCATCTGCTTCTGGGCCTGTGATTGATCCCAAGCATGAACGGAGATCTTCTTCCAGTCTGCATCTGTCGTGTCTTTAGTGACCAAGCCTGACGGATCCACGAGTTGTCCTGATTTGAAATAAGGTTTTAGTAAGTTCCAAGCTCCTTTGAAGAAATAAGGGGCATTGTTGTCATCATCTGACCCTGCAAATAAGGCAATGTTGTAAGGCGTTGTCTTTCCTCCGCCATTTTTGAGATCAAGCTTGTCAATGATAGTGTTGGCCTCCAAAATTCCTGTACGCTCAAGGTTGAAGGTCACATAGTAGTCAACCGAGTCGGTGTTCATAATCAAGCGATCATAGGCAATAACCTTTGCTCCACTATCCTCAGCCTGCTTGACTGCTGGGCCTACAGCTGTTCCATCAACAGAAGCTACAACAATAGCTTTTGCGCCGGCAGAGGCAAGGTTATTGATATCTGTAGACTGTTGTGAGGTCGAATTATTTGCATAGGCTAATTTTGTTTTGAAGCCTGCTGCTTGCAGGTCTTTGACCAGATTGGCTCCATCCACATTCCAGCGTTGGTCTGCCTTGGTTGGCATCGAGATTCCGATCAAATCCCC
>JAIRUZ010000020.1 GCA_031254115.1 Streptococcaceae bacterium | reverse complement strand
CATTAAGAAAAATAGCAAACCCAAGCGCCCAGCTGATTGAAAGTAGCAATGCGCGCACAAGGCCTTGATTGATACGTAAATACTGTTTCGCTCCATAATTTTGCGCAGCGAAAGTTGCCATTGCAAGACCAAGCGAAATCATCGGCAACATTGCAAGCTGATCAATTTTCGAGACAATCGCCTGTGTAGCGACTGCGTTCGTGCCGAGCATATTGAGCGCAATTTGCATGGTAATCGCACCAATCGCAATAATTGATGCTTGAAAACCCATCGGTATACCAAGTCTTGCATGAGCCGCAAATTCTCGTTTATTAAAGCGCCACATATAGCGTTTGATATGAAAAGCGGGCACTTTTTTCTTGATATAAACAGACAAAAAGACAACTGCCAAAGCTTGCGCGAAAACCGTTGCAGCACTTGAACCTGCCACGCCCCAATGAAAGACCAGAATCGTCAGATAATCAAAGATAATATTTAAAACGACTGCAACCATGAGTGCATACAGCGGCACTTTTGAATTTCCAAGCGCCCGCAAAGCTGAGGAAAAATAAACATAGAGATTGGGCGCAAGCATGCCGCCCAGCATAATCACAAGAAAGCCATGTGCGCCCGCGAAAATCTCCTGCGGCGTTTGCATCACGCGCAAAATAGCGTCCAAAAAGAAGACGGACACAATGGATAAAAGGATTGAAATCGTAAGCGTGAACTCAAGTCCCGTCGCAAATGATTTTTTAATACCGTGCGCATTTTTTGCCCCAAAGCGCTGTGCTGTGATAATCGCAAGTCCCGCTGTCATGCCTTGTGCAAAGCCCAGCACCAAAAAATTAATTGAGCCCGTCGCACCAACCGACGCCAGCGCATTTTTTCCAAGCGTTTGCCCCACAATCAACGTGTCAATCGTATTCAAAAGCACTTGGAATAAATTGCCAAGCAAAAGGGGCAGCGTAAAAGCAAGCAACCCCTTTAAAATACTACCGCGCGTCATATCTTGCATATCCTTTATTTTACACGCAAAACAAGAGAAAAGCAAGCCTCTACAAGCCCGCTTTAAAACGTTTATATCTTTATGACACATTCTATAAACGATATACTCAACATCGGATAAAGTTGTTGGGCTTTTTATACAAAAAGTCGTGGAAAATGTAAAAAAATGATAGAATGGAAGAATCAATTTCAGAAAGGCACTTGAAACAATGGAAACAAAAACGGCAGCTGAACTCGGAAAATTGGCGGATTTGCACATGCACATCTCCAGTTCCGTCACACCTGAGATTCTCTGGGATCTCGCGCATGAGCAGGGCATGAAGCTTCCCAATCGCGATTATTTTGATTTTGCAAAATCCGTCGTAATTGACGGAAATGTTGGCTATGATGATTATCTCAAAATGTATGACATTCTTGAGGAAATTCAATCTACGCCCGATTCGATGTTTCGCTTGGCGGAGCAAGTTCCAACGAAACTTTACCAGCAGGATCAGATTGATCTGGTCGAGATTCGTATGAATCCGATGCTGCGTTCGCGCAAAGGAAAGATTGACCTTGACCACATTATCGTCTATACACTACAGGGGCTTGAGCGAGCCAGTCTCAAATTTCCGAAATTAAAAACGGGTTTGATTTTGTCGATGGATCGGCGTTTTTCGGCTGCTGTCAATAAAAAGATTGTTGAAAAGGCGATTCAATATAAAAATCGAGGCGTGATTGGTGTGGATTTGGCGGGGCCGATTGATCCGAAATTTAGCGTTGACGATTTGTCTGGACTTGCCAAGCGCATTCATGCGGAAGGGCTTGGGCTCACGATTCACACGGGCGAAGCAACGGATGCAGACGAAATGTGGGAAGTCGTCACGAAGCTTCATCCAGACCGGATTGGTCACGGAATTGCCTGCGTTCATGACGCGCATCTGATGGAGTACTTATCCGAGCATCAAATCGTTCTTGAAACGTGCCCATCGTCCAATTTTCAGACGAAGTCCGTCAAAGACATGAACGAAATGCGGCAGAATTATCGGACACTTCTGGATAATCATGTGCCGTTTACGATTAACACAGATGGTCCGATTTTGCAAAATACGACGTTGCCAAAAGAATATCAAATGCTGCTGGACAATGAGATACTGACATTTGACGAGGCGAAAAAAATCAATACGCGCGCGCACGCGGTCACTTTTATCAAGTAACAGGTTCTGCTTGACAAGTAAAAGAAAATCTGTTAGACTAGGTGAGCACGAGAAATCGCGACAATGCACGGAAACGGGGTGAAATATATGTCATCAACTACTAATGTTCGTAAGAACGAAAACATCGAAGACGCAATGCGTCGTTTCAAGCGTTCTGTTCTTAAAGCTGGTACGCTCCAAGAGCTCCGCAAACGTGAGACTTACGAGAAACCATCTGTGAAGCGTAAGAAAAAATCTGAAGCTGCACGCAAACGTAAAAAATACTAATTTAGTTAGTAATGATGAAAACCGCCTGATGGCGGTTTTTATGTTTTTATGTTTTTATTCTGGTGATATATCTACACCGTTCATTTTCCAATTACTATTTATCGATGATACCCCTTTGGTATCATCGTACCAGTTGACGAAAATAGTTTGTTTTGAGTTTTTAACATCATAGGAAAACTCCATCATTCCATAGCTTATGTTAATAAATTTTGGTTGGCCATATTTTTTTATGAATTCATCTGGCGCTTTTATCTGCTTCATTGCTGGAATGTCTGATGCTAGATAGGATTTTTCGGATGTTATTGCAAGAGTGGCCGAGATTGATCTCAAGCGCCATCTACCATCCGTTCCTTTTTCAAGATCAAAAACTACGGTTTGTTGACCTTTATTTAAATAAGAAACCATTTCAGTCGTTTTTTCGTCCGTTTGCGATTTTATCATTGAGATATTGCTTGGCTGCCCCAAAGTCTGCACAATATCAGCCTCGGTCGTGCCGCCTTCTGAACTATCGGAGTTCATAATCGTAAATGGTTTGAACGTCTCAAAGGTAAAAACTTGCGTTGTGAGTGAAAATTGAGTGTTTGGAACTGATGTAGGGGGTGGTGAAGAAGCGAGCAGCGGAATTTTGGCAGATTGTTTTTGATGGCTTGCTACCAGCAAAAAGGCAAAGAGGACGAGGATGGAACAAAGGCCAATACCGCCCGTCAAAAGCGTGGCAAGGCGTGCTGTTTTGGGTTTGACGGGTTTATTTCCAAGCGAAAATGCCAAAATAAAGAATGTGCCTGCGCCAATGAGCATGAGGAGTGCGAGACCCGAGAGCAGCACCATGAGGAGTCCTGTTAGGATAAGCAAAATTCCTATGACAAGTAAAAAGATTTTCCAGCCGCGCGCGTTCGACTTATCGATTTTTGCGGCAGCCAGCCAGCAAAATGTGAGAATTCCAAGGCCCATAAAAAAGCCTAAAAATGCACCTAACACTCGAAAAAGATTGAGCGGAGCGCTAAAAGCGGTGAGATCCAAATAGAGTGCGAGGACAAAATAGAGTGAATAAATAATGCTGCCGCAAAAGGCCATGAGTTTTGAGCGTGTCATAAATCCTACTTTCCTTAAATTAAATCTCTCGGTCAATATTGACGCCGAGAACTGTCAAATGGCCGTTTGAGATGAGTTTGATGACAAGGTGGGCAAATTCGGCGGCTGTAAGCGCGCTATCGCCCGTGACCCACCATTTGAGTGTGCCGACAAGAATCGAGGTAATATACGCAAGAACGAAATCGTTTGGGACTTTGACGGCGTTTTCCGTGACTTCAAGTTTGGCAAAAAGCTCGGTGTAGCGCTCGCTGAGCACATCGAGAAAACGCGCTTGGAGGTCACCGTCCTGTGCTTTGTCAATAATCATTTGGGCAATTTCCGGATTTTGGTATACAAAGCTGTAAAAGCGCGTGAGCAGGCGCTCAATGTCGCGAATTTTGACATTGACGCCAACAATTGGCTCGCCTTCGTCAAGTACGCCTGTAAAATCGGTCAAAAAGCCATCAATCAGACTGTCGTAGAGATCTTGTTTATCCGCATAATGCGCATAAAAAGTCGCCCGATTAATCATTGCCGAGTCAGCGATTTCTTGAATGCTGATTTTTTCAAATTTTTTCTTGCGTAATAAAGCGAAAAAAGCTTGTGTAATCAGCTTCTGCGTGCGCGTAACACGCAAATCTTGTTTTTTCGTCATTTGTCGTCTTTCTGTCAGTTATGCAACATTTCTTTCTTTATTGTAGCATATCTGTAACTGCTGACAGAATTTCGTAATGTCAAAGACTTTGGACAAAACCAACATTTCGCCATAAAGTGTCGCAAACCCAACAAACACGCGCATTTTGAGGGTTGACAAGCTAGCTGACAAGTCGTAAAATGACAGTATATTAGTTAAACAACACGTTGTTAGTTTAACGTTTTCAAAGGAGACAATAAATGATGCCTCAAATGATTTACAAAGCTGGAATTGACGTGGGTTCAACGACTGTGAAGCTCGTTGTTTTTGACGAAAATTTCAAGCTGATTTTCAGTCGCTATGAGCGTCACTTTTCAGATGTCAAAACGGCGACGGTCAAGGTTTTGAATGACTTCATCTCAGAGCACGGCAATATCGTGCTCTCGCTTGCAATTACTGGCTCTGGCGGCATGGGGCTCGCCGAGGTCATTGACGTGCCTTTCATTCAAGAGGTCATCGCAAGTTCGATTACGATTGAGAAATTCATTCCTGAGACCGATGTCATGATTGAGCTGGGCGGCGAAGATGCAAAGATGACTTTCTTTGACAATGGCAGCCAAGAATTGCGCATGAATGGCACGTGCGCAGGCGGGACAGGCGCTTTTATTGACCAAATGGCGGCGCTGCTCAAAGTTGACGCGAACGGGGTCAACGAACTCGCGAAGAATTACGAGAAAATTTATCCGATTGCCAGTCGTTGCGGCGTATTTGCCAAAACGGATGTGCAGCCGCTGCTCAATGAAGGCGTGCGCAAGGAAGATATTGCTGCGAGTATTTATCAGGCCGTTGTCAATCAGACGATTGCGGGACTTGCTTCTGGCCGCAAAATCAAAGGAAATGTTGCTTTCCTTGGTGGGCCGCTTTATTTCATGAGCGAATTGCGCAAGCGATTTATTGAGACGCTGGATTTGACGCCTGAACGCGTGATTTTCCCTGAAAATCCGCAGCTTTTCGTCGCAATGGGCGCGGCGTTGGCTGACGAAACGACCGAGAAAACGCCGTCAGCGCTGATAGAATCGCTTGCAAACGACGCGTCAGATTCTCTGATTCCGCAAGACACGATGGCGCGTTTGTTTTCGTCAGAGGCAGAGCTTGCGGCTTTTCGTGCGCGTCATGCCAAAGCGACGGCGAATTATAAAGAGCTTAATGAGCATCACGGCGCGGCTTACTTGGGGATTGATGCGGGCTCAACGACGACGAAGCTTGTCTTGATTGACGACGCGGGAAATATTCTCTACGAACACTATGGCAGCAACAATGGCGAGCCGCTCGAATCCGTGATTGCGCAGCTCAAAGAGATTTACTCCTTGTTGCCTGAGGACGTTTACATCGCGAAATCAACCGTGACGGGCTACGGCGAGCATCTCATCAAGGCGGGGCTGAAGGTCGATCTCGGCGAGGTCGAGACGATGGCGCATTACAAGGCGGCCGATTATTTCAATCCGGGCGTGGATTTTATTCTTGATATTGGCGGGCAAGATATGAAAGCCATGCGTATCATTGATGGCGCGCTCAGCTCGATTTCGCTCAATGAAGCCTGCAGCTCGGGCTGCGGCAGCTTTATCGAAACATTTGCCAATTCGCTCAAATACGACGTCAAAGATTTTGCACAAATTGCGCTTTTGGCAGAGCACCCAGTCAATCTGGGTAGCCGCTGCACAGTTTTCATGAACTCGAAAGTGAAGCAAGTGCAAAAAGAGGGCGCAACCGTTGGCGATATTTCGGCTGGACTTTCTTACAGCGTGATTAAAAATGCGCTTTACAAGGTCATCAAAGTCAAGCGGCCTGAAGAACTTGGCACCAAAATTGTTGTGCAAGGCGGTACTTTTTACAATGAAGCTGTTTTGCGCGCGTTTGAGCTTATCAGCGAGCGCGAGGTCGTACGTCCTTCAATCGCTGGGCTCATGGGCGCTTATGGCTGCGCGCTGATTTCGCTTGATCATGCTGAGCACGGTGTTGTGTCCACTATTTTGGGGCCAGAGGCGCTTGAAGATTTCAAGACATACAAGGAATTTATGGTCTGCGGCCTGTGCGAAAATAACTGCAAAATGACGCTGACGGTCTTTAACGACGGCAGCAAATTTGTCACTGGCAATCGCTGCGAGCGCGGTCAGGAAAAGGCGACGCAGGTGCGCACCAAGCAAACGGACAAAAAAGTCAATCTTGTTGATTACAAATACCGCAAGCTGTTCAGCCTGCATTCATTGTCCAAGAAAAAAATGACACGCGGCGAGATTGGCATCCCGCGTGCGCTCAACATGTACGAAAATTACCCGCTCTGGCACACGATTTTGAGCGACCTTGGCTTTCGCGTGGTGCTTTCTGACGCGTCTGACAAAGACTTGTACGAGCAAGGCATTGAGACGATTCCGTCAGACACTGTCTGCTATCCGGCAAAACTCACGCACGGCCACATCATGAATCTGATCAAAAAAGAGGTGCCTGTGATTTTCTATCCAAGCGTTCTCTTTGAGCAAGAAGAGCAAGAAAACGCGCAGAATCACTACAATTGCCCGATTGTGCAAAGTTATCCTGAGGTCATCAAAAACAACGTGGACGAAATCGTGCTTCAGAAAACGAAGTACGTTCAGCCGTTTATCAACTTGGCAAATCCAGCGCGTGTCGCACAAAATGTTCTGTCAGCGCTGACAGTGGCAGGCTACGAAAATCTCGAGCTGACAGAAATTGAAAAAGCTGTCAGCCACGGCTTTGACGTGCTTGAAAATTTCAAAGAAGACATTCGCAAAAAAGCTGAAGAGCTGATGGTCAAAATCAATCTCAACAATGAAAAGGCGATTGTCCTTGCAGGACGCCCGTATCATCTTGACCCAGAAATCAATCACGGCATCAGCCAGATTATCACACAAGAAGGCTTTCACGTGCTGACGGAGGATTCTATCAGCCATCTCGAAGAGGTTTCCGGCTTGCGCGTTGTCAATCAATGGGTTTATCACAGCCGTCTTTACGCGGCGGCGAATGTTGTCGTGAAAAATAAAAACCTTGAACTCGTGCAATTGAACAGCTTTGGCTGCGGGCTTGACGCGGTTACCACCGATCAAGTCGAGGAAATCATGCGCGCTCACAACAAGCTCTACACTGTGCTGAAAATTGACGAAGGAAGCAATATGGGCGCGGTTCGCATTCGCTTGCGTTCGCTTAAAGCAGCTGTTGGTGAGCGCAAGCGTCATCATATTGAAGCGACGCCTGACGTAAAAATTCAGGAATTGATTCAGCAAACGCCGCAATTTACCCCAGACATGAAAACAAAGCACACGCTGCTCATGCCGATGCTCTCGCCAATTCACCAAGAGGGGCTTCTTGACGTGGCCTTCACGATGTCAGGCTACAATGTGGTCGTGCTGCCTGAGACGCAAACGTCGATTAACAACGGACTCAAATTTGTCAATAATGATAGCTGTTATCCAGCCGTGATTACGATTGGGCAGCTCATTGAGGCGCTCCAGTCGGGTGATTACGATGTGAACAATACGTCTGTCATGATGACGCAAACAGGCGGCGGCTGCCGCGCGACGAATTATATTCCCTTGTTGCGCAAGGCGTTGATTGATGCGGGATTCCCGCAAGTGCCCGTGATTGCGCTCAATATGGGCAACAAAGGAACAGAAAAGACGGAAGGCTTCAAATGGACGGCGCCGATGATTACGCGCATGATGCTTGCGATTTTGTACGGTGATTTGTTCGAGCGCGTCGTGTATCGCACGCGGCCCTATGAAACCGTCAAAGGCTCTGTCAACGAACTCCACGCAAAATGGCTCAAAAAAGCACAGCACAATGTCAAATCAGCCAGCATTTTCGAGTTCAATAAAAATATGAAGCGCATTATTTCCGAGTTTGACATGATTGCGCTTGACGAAACACTCAAAAAACCGCGCGTCGGCGTGGTCGGCGAGATTCTCGTTAAATATTCAAAAACGGCGAACAACGATATTGTCGGTATCATTGAGGAAGAAGGCGGCGAGGCGGTCGTGCTGGATCTGATTGGCTTTATGAACTACAGCCTCTACAATCAAATCTGGCGAACGGACGAAATCGGCTTTGCGGGAAAAAATAAGCTGATTGCCAAAACGCTGATTGGCATTATCAATATGATTGAGAAGCCGATGAATAAACAGCTTGAAAAATCACGGCGCTTTGAGCCGATTGAGTCGATTTATGAGACGGCGACGAACGCCGAGAAGATCATTTCTGTCGGCAATCACACGGGCGAAGGCTGGTTTCTCACGGGCGAGATGATTGAGCTGCTGCAAAAAGACGTCAAAAATATTGTCTGCTTGCAACCGTTTGGCTGTCTGCCAAATCATATTGTCGGCAAAGGCATGTTCAAAGAATTGCGCCGTCAATATCCTGGCGCGAACATTGCGCCGATTGATTACGACCCTGGCGTGTCAAGCGTCAATCAGCTCAACCGTATCCGCCTCATGATGGCGACCGCAAAAAAGCGCGCGTTGGGTGAAAAAGTCGACGTTGAAGCACAAATAATGGGCAGCCACTAAAAATGCCCAATGAAAAATCCGAGCAATCTAGGCTCGGATTTTTTGTCAGCGCTGACAGATCAGTTAAAATTCGTGATACTTGTCAAGTCGTAAAGGGTTGTGCTCTCTCCGCCGCCAAAAGAGACGCTGGTTTTGCTGGCTGAATTTGTGCCGCTTGTACTGCTTGTTGGCGGCGTTGTGCCATTTGGCATGGCCGTTCCTGATGGCGGCGTCATGCCAGTCGGTGGTTGTGTCGTACTTGCGCCAGCTGATGGCTGAGCCGCGCTTCCAGCCGTTGCTGTTGCTGTTGATGCCGTTGTCGTCGTGCTGCTTGAGACGGATTTGACTGTTTTCGCGTTGGCTTCAATCCATTTGACAATCGCGCTAATTTGCCCCGTTGCGCCTGTCGAGCTGCCACCCATCGCGCCCTTGCCACCTGCGAGGAAATATTTGATTTTGCCTTCCTTGACAAGTTGCTTGAATTGCGTAAGCGTTATCGACGGATCCGTGCCATTGAAGCCGCCAAGCGCCATGACAGATTTGCCAGAACTGATAATGTACGGCGCGGCCGTTGACGCGTCAGTCGTTGCAAAGAGATAGGTCGCCGTGCCTTGATTTTTCTCGGTGTACGCGAGAATTTTGCTGTCAGCCGAGCTGCTCATACCGCCCGCATTGCCGCCCATGCCGCCACTTTGACTGGATAATAGCGATGGACCAACAGACGGAATTTGTGCAGATTGATGCGCGAGTGTCGGTGTCAGCGCCCACCAGCCGGTGAAAAGCGACAGAACGGCAACTGACAGCGCAGCTTTTGCGCGTACATTGCCAAATGGCAAGAGCCACCAGAGCCCGACAAGCCCTGCCAGCGCTGACAGAATGAGTGTCAGCTGTGGATAATAGCTGTATGCAAATGTCGCTTGCAGCGCAATCGTTGTCGCGACAATCAGTAAGCCGCTGACATTTCCCCAGCTGAATTTTTTGGAACTTGCCTTAACTTTTCGCACCGTTTCAACCACCGCAATCGCCGTAAGTGCCGCAATCGGCGCCGCAAGCATATCCAAATAATACGGGTGAAAGAAGCTCGCGACAGAGAAGAAACCGCCAACTGGAACCAGCCAACCTGCCCAAAGCAGCGTCTCTTTTTGCTTATCGTTGAGCGCGAGCCATTTTTGTTTTTTCTTACGCGTGCCAAACACACCGACAACCATGCCAATAATCGCGGCTGGCAAGAACCACGACGCCATCGGCCCGAGTTCGGATTGGAAAAGTCGGAGCGGCCCCGCAGTGCCAATGTTAAACGCACCACCCGCACCGCCACCACCTGCACCACTAGGAGCGCCAGATTTCCTTAACGATGGCGTGCCCGCGCCGTCCATTGCGCCAAAGGGTGTCTGAACTGCGGTGCCAGAAGCTGCTTCTTTCGTGGTCGTCGCATTCATGCCTGGAAACGCACCGCCAGTGCCCGTTGATTGCCCGAGCAATCGCTCTGTGCCATTGTAACCAAATGCCAAGTCAAGCAAGGAATTATTTTGCGTTGAGCCAATATACGGCCGCGCGCTTGCAGGCGTTGCGTCCACAATCATCGTGTAAGAGAAACTCGAAATGCCAAGCACCGCAAGCAAAATAGCCGCACCCGCGAGCAATTTTTTCCATGGCAATTTTATCGCCACGAAATAATACAGCAGCATGCCCGGCAAAATCATGAATGCTTCAAGCATTTTGACATTATAGGCAACGCCCACAACTGCAAACGCTGCAAATACCCAGCGCAGTTTGTGCTTTTTTGTCGCTTTTTGCAGCAGCCATACCGCAAGCAAGAGGAAAAAGACCAAGGTAGCGTCCATGTTGTTCGTGCGATTGTCTGCGACTGCAATCGGCGTAATCGTGATGACAAAGGCAGCAATTCGCCCAGCCCATACGCCAAAGCGCGGTTTCACCATGAAATACATCAGCGCTGACGACGCGACGCCAAATAGAACACTTGGCAAAACGACTGACCAGCCGTGCACGCCAAAAATTTTGGCTGAAAGCGCGTCAAACCAGAGCGCAACAGGCGGTTTATCAACCGTAATATAATTTTGCGGATCAAGCGAGCCGTACCAAAACGCTTTCCAGCTCTCGGTCATCGATTTAATCGCCGCCGTATAGTACGCGTTTGCATTGCCCGCGTCCCAAATTCCCCATGCGTTGAGGAAAAGTGCGAGAAGTAAAATTCCGATAAGCCAAACGTCGAGCCGTTTGTACCAGACTTTTGAAGTTTTTGAATCTGTAAATGTCGCCATAAAAGCCCCTTCTTAAAAATATAATGTCATTATAAAAAGGCTGGATTAAATTTAACTTAATTTTTCAGAAAATATCATCTCATCCTTACACTTTTTTGTTACAATTAAGCTATGAAATACATGATTGATGTGGCGCACACACGTGATTTGGCGCTACAAAAGCAAAGCGCGCATAAAAAATTTCTTGCGACGCTAAAAAAAGTAAAAAATCTGGATCAATTGGCGCTCGAAACGCATACCGAGGTTTTTGCTGAGATTGATTGTACGGCGTGCGCCAATTGCTGCAAAACGCTCGGCCCTTTGTGGACAGAGGCCGATATCCTGCGGGTCGCCAAGTTTATGCGGCTTAAAATCTCGGATTTTGAGACAACTTATTTGCGCGTCGACGAGGACGGCGACAAGGTTTTCAAAAACATGCCGTGCCCGTTTTTGGGGAGTGATAACCTGTGCCTGATTTACGAGGTACGTCCCAAAGCCTGTCGCGAATTTCCGCACACCGACCGCAAGAAAATCTATCAGATTAACGCGCTCACGCTCAAAAATGAAACGTATTGTCCGGCGGCTTACGAGTTTGTCGAGCGCCTGAAGAAGAAAATTGAGGTAAAATAAAGCTATGGAAAACACAAAAAAATGGGCGGGCGAAAAAGCGGCCGAATATGTCGAAAATGGGATGGTTGTTGGACTCGGGACGGGTTCAACGGTGCGTTTTTTTGTTGAGAGGCTGGGCGAGCGAGCGAGCGAGGAAGGCTTGGCATTTACAGGTGTGACGACTTCTTTTGCGACGCAAAAACTCGCAGAATCGCTGGGGCTTGCGATTGCGGACATTTCCGAGATTGACAAAATTGACCTCACGGTGGACGGTGCAGATGAAATCGACCCACAGCTAAACGGGATCAAAGGCGGCGGTGGCGCGCTTTTGATGGAAAAAATTGTCGCGACACATTCGGTAAAAAATGTCTGGATTGCGGGTGAAGACAAGCTGTCGGCGCGCTTAGGCACACTTTTCAAACTGCCTGTCGAGGTCGTCAAATATGGCAGTGAAAATCTCTTTCGCGCGTTTGTAGCTGATGGATTTCAGCCCGCGTGGCGGCTGACAGACTCCACAAACGCTGACATCGGCGCCGTTGTCAGCGCTGACAAACGCCTCACGACTGACCAAGGGCATTTTATCATTGACTTGCATTTTGAGTACGGGATTTCAGACACTGACAGCCTTGCGCAAAAGCTCTCGCAAACCGTCGGCATCGTTGAGCACGGGCTGTTTCTGGGGATTTGCAATGAAGTCATCGTCGGGAAAGCTGATGGAACGGTGGAAATTCTCACTAGGAAATAAGACAACAAAAAAATCCCACGTGGGATTTTTTAATTGCGTGAGCATCTTTTTTATTTTTTCAGCAGGCCTTCTTTTTGCAGGTAATTTTTTGCGACAACAGCGGCGTCTTGACCTTTGACGGCGACGTCGTAGTTCATTTGCTGCATATCAGCTTCGGTAGTCTTGCCGGCCAATTTGTTTAAAATCGGCTGGAGTTGCGGATATTTTTTGAGGAGCGCGTCTTTCATGAGCGGCGCTGCCTGATACGGCGGAAAGAGAGCTTTATCGTCTTTGAGAACGGTCAGATTGTATTGCTTAATCTGGCTGTCGGTCGAATATACCTCGGCAAGGTTAATCGCGTGAGTGTTTAGCGCGCTGTAAATGAGCGACGTCTGCATCATTTTGACGGTAAAATTCAGCCCATATTTGCTCTGTAAGCCGTGATAACCGTCTGCGCGGCTGTTAAATTCGACGTCAAATCCTGCTGTCAGCTGATTCTGGACTTTTGCGAGGTCAGAAATCGTTGTCAGCCCATTTTTTTTGGCAAAGTCAGAACTGACAGCGAGCGCGAACGTATCTTGAAAAGCCATCGGGGCGAGATACGTCAAATTTTTCTTTTTGAGGCCTGTTTTTGCGGCGTTATAAACCGTTTCAGGGTTCGTTGACGTCGTGCCCGTTTTCAAAAATGTCGTCGTGACGGTGCCCGTATATTCAGGATAAATATCGATTTTATTGCTGTTTAGCGCATTCCAGAGGAAAGTCGTATCGCCAAAATTCGGCTTGAGCGTCACGCGAACGGTGCTGTTTTCCTCAATCAGATCCTTGTACATGTTGATGAGAATATTCGGCTCGCTGCCAAGTTTGCCCGCAATCGTGATTTGCGGGTGGTTGCCATTTCCAGCGGCTTGATAAAAGGAGCCAAAAAGAACGAGTAAAAGCGCCGACAAGCTGACAATAATCGTGCGCAACCGCGCTTTTTCAAGCACACGCAGGCCAAGACTAAAGAGAATTGCGAGAAGCGCCGAGCTGAGCGCGCCGATGATAATCAGATTGAAATCGTTGGTATTGATGCCAAGGAGAATAAAATTTCCGAGCCCGCCCGCACCAATCAACGCGGCAAGCGTCGCCGTGCCAATAATCATGATGCCACTCGTGCGAATGCCCGCCATGATAAACGGCAGACTAATCGCGATCTCAAACTTCGCGAGTTTTTCGCGGCGATTCATGCCAAACGCGGTCGCCGCTTCTTCAAGCGACGGATCGATTTGACTGAGGCCCGTGTACGTCGTCTGAAGAATCGGGAAAAGCGCATAAACCACGAGCGCGATGACCGCAGGCAGCGTACCGATACCGACCAGCGGAATCATCAACCCCAAAAGCGCAAGACTGGGAATGGTTTGAAAAATGCCTGTCAGCTGCAGAAAAAATTCGGCGGTTTTGGGGAAGCGGCGCAATAAAAGTGCGAGCGGCACCGCAATCAGAATTGCTACAAAGAGCGACAAAAGCGAAATCTGAATATGCTCTAAAAGCGCACGCCCAAAATTTCCGGATTGGCTTTGAAAGGTTTGAAAAAGATTCATTTTGCGTGCACCTCTCTTAACGCCGCGCTCAGCTCCGTGTCAGCTGGAAAAGCGGCCAAATCGCCCACTGTCAGCCCTGACAGATCCTTTTGATAGGTCTCAAAAAATTCGGCGACAAAGCTGTCAGCTGGATGTTGCCTGATTTCGTGCGGCGTGCCAGCCTGGATTAATTTGCCGTCGCGCACAATCGCGATGTGATCGGCAAGCGCCATGGCCTCAGTCATGTCATGCGTCACAAAAATCGTCGTGATTTTCAGCCGATGCTGCAAATCCTTGACAAGCTCCTGAAGCTGCTTTCTGGCAATCGGATCAAGCGCCGAAAACGGCTCGTCCATCAAAATGATCTTGGGCTCCGCCGCAATTGCCCGCAAAATCCCGACACGTTGCGCTTCGCCGCCTGAGAGCTCTGACGGCTTGCGGCTGCTATAAATCGCGGCATCAAGCCCCACCAGCGGCAATAATTCCTCGACACGCGCCCGAATTTTCTCTCTCGGCCATTTTTTCATTTGCAAAATCAGCCCAATATTTTCAGCCACCGTGAGATTGGGGAACAGCGCGCCTTGTTGCAAAACATAGCCAATTTGTAGCCGCAACGCCCGCAAATCAAGCGTTTGAATCGCCTCATCGTCAATCTCAATGGTGCCATCGGTTGGCTCAATCAGCCGATTAATCATTTTCATCAGCGTCGTTTTCCCGCCGCCAGACGCGCCAACAAGCACAAAAAACTCGCGGCTTTCAATCCGCAAGCTGACAGAATCCAGCGCGAGCTTGTCTCCATAACGTTTCGTGATATTTTTGAGTTCTATTGTCATCGTTTACTTTCTAAAGTGTCAGCTGACAGCTTGCTTCGGAGCCTCGTGGTGGCACGTGCAGACGCTCGCATTTTCAAGGCACGAGCAATGAACCGCCGTGACCGTTTCCTTGTCGGCCAAGCGCGCCGTCAGCCGCCTGACGTCATTTTCTGTCAGCTCTGACAAAACAATCAGCGACTCGATCACCTGCGCTTTCTTCGTATTGCAAATTTTTCCGAGCAGCTCGGCCGTCATCATCTGGATAATTTCCTCCTCAGACACGCGCGCCGCGTAGACAAATTCACGCCCAACGCGCGTTGGTGTGAGAATATTTTTCTTGACCAAGCGCCCCAAAAACGTTTTGATTGTCGAGAGCGACCAATCCGTGCCATTTGGAATCTGCGCGAACATTTCCTTGACCGTCGCCGCGCCCAATGAC
>JAIRUZ010000024.1 GCA_031254115.1 Streptococcaceae bacterium | reverse complement strand
TCGCGATTGACCGTTGAGCAGAAACAAGGGAACGCTTTTCGCTATAAGTTCAGAATCACACATATGATAACAGGAAGCCGTTCTGGAGACCATGCATTTCCACTAGAGACAAATGTCTGTCTGACAATGATAGAGAAAGCTTTTCTTCAACTTGACCCAGAGACTTTGGTACAACGGCGTGATACGGATTGGAAGACTGGTAAAAACGGCACACGTAAACAACGCAGTCAGAATGAACTGATTGCAAAAGAAAATGCGCAAGATTTAGCAGCTAAAACGCCTCTCGCAAATGATTATCCAGGTTTGTCAGGCTCGACTGTGAATCAGACTGAGTCAACAGTAAAAATCCAAAGTAAGACGCCAACTCCCAATAAATCTTTAATTCAAAATGAGCCAGAAACAAAACAAGACAAAAGTAAAAAAGAATGGCTCGAATATTTTGAGCTGATTAATGGGCGGGAACCTACGCCAGATGAATTTATGACGGCTAAGGAAAATGGAGAATTTTAACAAATGGCAACAAAAGAAGAATGGCACGTGTATTTCAGGGCAAAAGAGGGGCGCGAGCCAACGGTTGAAGAATTTGCTGAAGCAAAAAGGCAGGTTTTTTAGTAACTGAAGAAAAGAAATCCCCAAAGAAAGTGAGAAAGCTGCCAGTGAAATGGCTTTCAATTTCTCTTTTTGCTCTCATCCTATTCGTTGGTATTTTTTTGGGATATAGTTTCAATCAAAGTTCAACGAAGTTGGATGGCATTTATTATGCATATAATTCCGGCTTACAAGGGCTTTCTAAGGAGCCTAGTTTTTCCATTTCTAAGAATACGGTGCGCGTCAAAACAGCTTCTGGCAGAATGGCTGTTTATGAGATTTCGGGAGACGAAAAAACAATTAAATTTGAAAAGTATGAAAAATCAGCTGCTAATGATAAAAACTTGCCTCCAGCGAAGGCATCGGAAATACAAGTTAAAGATGGAAATTTGACCCTAAATAAAGTGACGTTTACGAAAAAAGATTCTTCTACGTATAAACAAATACTGTCAGATAAAAAACACACTTCTTTGACAGCGACTGATATTCCCGCATTGACAAGTTTGTTAGAAGATCCGCAAACAAACTATACACAAGCTATATTTGGAGCTTTATCAACCGCTAATTTTGATTTTTCAAGTGGTGCAGGTGCGTGGGCAACCGACTTGAAGATTAATTCTGATGGGACATTCAGTGGAGAATGGCATGATGCGGATCAGGCGGGTCCAATTATGAGTGTTTCAGACTTTACAGGTAAATTTATAAATCCGCGACAAGTCACGCCAGAAAGTTACGCCTTTGATATTCAATATTTGAATTATTCGAAAGATAAAGTTGTGACAAAAAAAGATGTAGGAGATGGCAAAACGCAAGTCATAACTACAGGTTATCCTCCTTACGGTTTTGCTCAACAACAAGATAATTCGGGCAATGTTGAGGTGGCTAAATCAGTTATTCTCTATTTGACAGGAACAGAAGCTCATGACATCAACGGCGGAAAACAACTCAATTTCAACGATTATTGGTGGAGTGGTTACAGGGCGTCGTTCCAGAACAATGCAAACAACAGTGTTAAAACCTATCTCCCTGGAGTGATGATTGTCCCCGTCTTTGAAAAAATAGCAACGGCAAATCCTGCTTTTATTTCAACACAACCTATCGTGGCTTTGGAAGAAAGTAAACTGAAAGCGGATGATCCGTTGAAAGAACTCTCAGGGAGTATCTGGCGGTATAGTGATGCATCTATTGATTCAAGGAATGAAAAGTATTATTTTTGGAATGCTTCTGGTGAATTGATGGAGCTATATAAAACCATTCAGGATTCAGGTGCTCAACGTATTTCCGTGGGTAAGGAGGAGGAGGAGTACTCCGACTCAACCGGCACCCCATATAAATGGTTGGATAAAAATACGCTGCTTATCACGGAAAATTTTAATTACCCGATGGCATTCCCGATTTTTCATGTAGTTGGAGTAGGCGGAGCAGTGGGACCAGGAATAAAGGGGGTAGGTGAAACGCAATGTACACTCTATTTTAACGATTCGCATACGAGTGCAACGGTTGAACAAAAAGGGCGAACAAAAGTCACGGACGTTGATTCCAGTCTCGCGGGAAATTATACTTCGAGCACGCCCATCGGACAATGGTCGGAATGGTATACTGACAAAGATAATATTACGCTCACTCGGCTCAGCTCTGCATTTGATCAGGCGGAAAATACGGGAGCCAGTAATATGAATGGCAGCTACTACATCAATCTAGGAAGCTCCGCCGCGGTGGCGTTTACGATCAATGGCAACCAGATTACGTTGAATGGTAAGACTTATACGCTTACTATCACGGAGAACGGGAGCGGTTATAGCTCGGGAAGTTTCACGATTGGCGATACGATTTACACGTTTATTTTCATGAACGGTTATTTTGCCTATTCGTCTGGGTCGAGCTTTAGCTATGGGCTGAGTAGCAGCTACTATGATATCAAGGCGAACAAAAGTTACACGTCGGGGGCGCTTGATGGCGATTATTACTATGGCAGCACGAGTTATAGTCAGTCTTTCAGTATTTCGGGAAATACGCTCACGATGGCGGGGACAACCTATACGATTGACTTTGACAACGGGATTTTCTATGACTCGGGAAAGAAGCACGTGTACATCTTTATCTACACAAACGGCTATTTCTGGTTCCAGCAAAAGGGCTCCGAAACGTATGGTTTTGGACTGAACGCTCAAGCATTTCCACAGGTGAAAAGTTTTGTGTCAAATACAGGGACGTCAAGTTCATCAAGTGGTACAACCGCTTCCGCGCAGCCAACAAATACGACCACCTACAGTGTGACTTTCCACGGGGATCCTGCGACGCCACTTTTGTATCTCAATGTGCGCCAAGAGCCGAACACAGACAGCGCCATCATCGGCAAGCTTTATCAGAATGATATTGTGTATGTGTCCGAAATTAAGGACGGCTGGGCGACGGTGCAATACAACGGCAAAACGGCTCATTTATCGATGGATTATTTGGAGTTGAAAAAATAAGCGATTCAACAGAAAGGCTTTTCATTCTCAAAGCCTTTTTGCGTGCTATAATAGAATTATGTCTTATTTTGTAACGAACGACGCGGTCAAGCTCAGTTATCACACGTATGGTGCGGCTGACAGGCCGGCGATTGTCTTGATTAATGGTTTTTCGGGCACAGAAATCACGTGGTTGCTGCAAGTTGAGCGATTTGCGGCGGCGGGCTATTTTGTGGTGACGTATGATGCCAGAAATCATGGTCTGTCAGCGCTGACAGAGCACGGGCTCACGATTCACCGTCTGGCGGCGGATTTGCGGGAGCTGATAGAACATCTGGGGCTCAAAAATGTGGTGCTGCTTGGGCATTCGATGGGTGCGTCAACGATTATGGCTTACGAAGAATTGTTTGGTGTGGCAAATATTCGCGCAGTGATAACGGAAGACCAAGCGCCGCTGTTTTTGTCAGCGCCTGACTGGCTTGACGGCTGGGGAAGCACTCTGTCAGCGCTGACAGAGTTTATGGACGCATTTCCACGGACACATTTGACGAAAAAAATTTTGTCAGAAGATTTAAAACGGCAAGTTGGAAAAGGTTCTATGGCGTTTGATTTCAAAGCGAATCGCAATCTCATGCTGAACGTCATGGTGCAAGATTGGCGCGGTGTGTTGCGCCGTGAAAATGTAGCGCATTTGTTTCTCGCGGGTGGCGAATCGCCCATCTTTCCAGTCGCTCATGCTGCGGCTGCGCGCGCTTTACAACCGCATCCGAAGTCGCAAAGTTACGTTTTTGAGGGCTGCGGGCACATTCCGCATCTTGAGAGTCCAGATGAATTTGAAAGGCTTGTCCTTGACTTTATTTCAGGAACTTGATATACTGTAACTTGTACGCCAAGAGCGTCAAATAAAGGGAGGAAAAATTCACCAATGAGCGAATTTGAAGAATTGTTAAACAGTGTCGGCGATGTGAAGCCGCGAGATGTAGTGAAAGGAGAGATTCTGTCTGTTGCAGACGATCAGGCAACTGTATCCATCGTCGGAACAGGCGTAGAAGGTGTCCTGACGCTTCGCGAAATCACCAATGAGCGCGATGCTGATATCAACGACTTCGTGAAGGCTGGTGATGTCCTTGAACTCTTGGTTCTGCAGGCGATTAAAGGCAAAGAATCTGAAGGCGCAAACATCTATCTGCTCTCACTTAAACGTCTTGAGGCACGTAAAGCTTGGAAAGAGCTTGAAAATGAAATTGGCAGCATTGTTTCTGTCAAAGTCCTTAAATCAGTCAAAGGTGGCTTGTCTGTCGAATACAAAGGCGTTCGTGGATTCATTCCAGCGTCTATGATCGACACTTTCTTTGTGCGCGACACGAAGAAATTTGAAGGCGAAGAGCTGCAAGCGAAAATCATGGAAATTGATGTGACTGAAAACCGTTTCATCTTGAGCCGTCGTGCTGTTGTTGAAGAAGCTCGCAAAGAGCAAATGGCAGCCGCATTTGAGCAGCTTAATGAAGGCGATATTCTTGAAGGAACGGTTGCACGTGTGACTGATTTCGGCGCGTTTATTGACCTTGGCGGGATTGATGGTTTGGTTCACATTTCTGAACTTAGCCACGGCCGCTTGAAAAAGCCGCATGAAGTGGTTAAAGTTGGCGAGCAGGTCAACGTTAAAATCTTGAAATTGGATCCAGAAGCAGGGCGCGTCAGCTTGTCTCTTAAAGCGGCACAGCCTGGTCCTTGGGATGGCATTGAGCAAAAAATCGTACCGGGCGACGTTCTTGACGGCAAAGTGAAGCGCGTGACTGACTTCGGCGCGTTTGTTGAAGTTTTGCCAGAAATCGAAGGTCTCGTTCACGTGTCACAGATTTCTTGGGATCATGTTGAAAAACCAGCAGACGTTTTGAAAGCGGGTGAAGAAGTGCAAGTGAAAGTACTTGACATCAAGCCAGCTGAGGAGCGTATCAGCTTGTCAATCAAGGCGCTTCAAGAACGTCCAGCGTCAGCTGATGATTCTTCAAGCAATAAAGGCGAGCGCAAAGAGCGCAAGCCACGTGCGCGTAAATCTGAGCCACGTCCATCTTACGATTTGCCTGAAACTGAGTCTGGCTTCACACTTGCAGACGCATTCGGCGATTTGGACCTCAAAGATTTGATTAAATAAAAATGAAAACCTGTCGGCTGGCAGGTTTTTTTATTTCACGAAGAAAGTTAAAAAGCGAAGTTTTAGGCTTATGATGTCAAAATAGTTGCTGGCATCATTTTTTGTTATACTTTTAACATGACAACAAATGCAAATCCTCGGCGCGTGCATGAGATTTTTGAGACGATTTCGGGCGATTATGACAAGATGAATGCGATTATCAGCTTTGGGCAGCATGATCGCTGGCGGAGACTTGCGACTGACAAGATCTCTGTCAACGCTGACGAAACGGTTTTAGATTTGTGCTGCGGCACGGGCGATTGGACGGGCGATTTGCGTCAGCTGACAAAAAATGTGCTGGGTCTTGATTTCTCTGAAAATATGTTGGCAGTTGCGCGCGCGCGTTTTCCTGAAATCGAATTTATTCAGGGCGACGCGATGGCGCTACCGTTTGCGGCTGACAGCTTCGACGCGGTGACAATCGGCTACGGACTGCGGAATTTGCCAGATACCATGGCCGCGCTGACAGAAATTTTTCGCGTGCTAAAGCCTGGCGGCAGACTTGTGTGTCTTGAAACGTCACAGCCGACGCTGCCGATTTACAAGCCGATTTTCAGCTTTTATTTTGCGCACATCATGCCGCTTTTTGGGCAAATTTTTTCAAAGCATAAGGCCGAATATCGTTGGCTGAATAAGTCGGCGCAGGCATTTCCCGATGCGAAAAAGCTGTCAGCGCTGATGAAGCAGGCAGGTTTTGATTCTGTCAGCTATCAGCTACATGCGTGTGGCGCAGCTGCGACGCACATTGCTCACAAAAATAAATGTTATAATTAAAGCAATGCCATTAAACGATAAAATCAAAGCGAAGCTTGAATTGCTGCCGGATTCGCCAGGTTGTTACATTCATAAGGACAAAAACGGCGAGATTATCTATGTCGGCAAGGCGAAAAATCTGAAAAATCGCGTGCGCTCGTATTTTCATGGCGCGCATGATGTCAAAACGGAGCTTCTCGTCAGCGAAATCGAGGATTTTGAATATATTGTCGTCGGCTCAAATATTGAGTCGCTTTTGCTTGAAATCAATCTGATTCAGGAAAATAAGCCAAAATATAATATCATGCTTAAGGACGATAAGTCCTATCCGTTCATCAAAATCACGAAAGAAAAATATCCGCGGCTGATGATTACCAGACAAGTCAAGAAAAATGATGGCTTGTATTTTGGCCCATATCCAGACGTTGGTGCGGCCAATGAAATCAAAAATTTGCTGGATCGCATTTTCCCTTTTCGTAAATGCTCGCTGCACGAAAAACGCGTCTGCTTTTATTATCATATTCACCAATGTCTGTGTCCCGTCGTGAATCACGTCGATCCGCAAGTTTATAAAGACATGACAAATGAAGTCAAGGACTTTTTGACGGGAAGCGGCGAAGATAAGATTATCAAGGAAACCGAGCAGAAGATGTACGCGGCGTCTGGGCGCATGGAATTTGAGCAAGCAGGCGAATATCGTGACGTTTTGCGCGCGATTCAAACTCTGCGAACGAAGCAGCGCGTGCGCAATCTGGACAATAAAGATCGTGATATTTTTGGCTATCATGCCGAAAATGGGTGGCTGTGCGTCCAAGTTTTTTTCATGCGCCAAGGTAAGCTGATTCAGCGCGATGTCAACATGTTTCCGTATTATGACGAGACGGCAGAAGACGATTTTTTGACTTATATCGGTCAATTTTACAAGGAAAATCAGCATTTTGTGCCGGGTGAGATTTTCATTCCGCAGGAAATTGACAAGGATTCCGTAGAAGCGCTTGTGGGCGCAGAGGCCAAGGTTTTACAGCCGCAGCGCGGCGAAAAGAAACAGCTTGTCGCGATGGCGATGAAAAACGCGCGCACACAGCTGCAGCTGAAATTTGATTTGGAAGAAAAATCGCTGATTCGCACGCAAGGCGCGGTCGAAAATCTCGGTGAAATTCTAGGCATTCCCAAGCCAAATCGCATCGAAAGCTTTGATAATTCAAATATTATGGGCACATCGCCTGTCAGCGCGATGGTCGTTTTCGTGAACGGCAAGCCGTCGAAAAAAGATTACCGAAAATACAAAATAAAAACGGTCGTCGGCGCAGATGATTATGCGTCAACGCGCGAGGTCTTGACGCGCAGATACAGCCGTGCAATGCGTGAGGGCGGCGTTTTGCCGGATTTGATTGCGATGGACGGCGGCGCGGGGCAAGTCGGCATTGCAAAACAAGTGCTCGATGAATTGGGGCTTGATATTCCGATTTGCGGGCTTCAAAAAAATGACAAGCACCAGACGTCAGAGCTGCTTTTTGGCGAGCCGCTTGACGTGATTGATTTGGATAGGCGCAGCCAAGAGTTCTTTTTGTTGACGCGGATTCAGGACGAAGTGCACCGTTTTGCGATTACTTTTCATCGGCAAGTTCGTGGAAAAAATACGTTCAGCAGCAAATTGGATGGCATTATTGGGCTTGGCCCCAAGCGCAAACAAGCGATTTTGAAGACATTTAAGAATCTGAAGGCGGTCGAAGAAGCGACGGTACAGCAAGTCGCCGAGGCTGGCGTGCCCTACGAAGTCGCCGAGCGCGTGAAGGAAAAATTGAGCGCAGCGTTCACGCCAGACGAAAATTGGGAGTCACTCAAAGATGCAGCCAGATGAGAAAATAGAACAGCTTCAAAAGGCACTGCTTGCATGGTATGACGGGCACAAAAAGCCATTGCCGTGGCGGGCGGAGAATTTTCAGCAGAATCCGTATGCAATTTGGGTGTCGGAGGTCATGAGCCAGCAAACGCAGACGGGGACTGTGATTCCATACTGGGAGCGCTGGTTGGTGGCTTTCCCGACGATTGAGGAACTTGCGCTGGCTGACGAATCGCAGGTTTTGAAACTCTGGGAAGGCCTCGGCTATTATTCGCGCGCGCGCAATCTGCAAGCGGGTGCACGGGCAATTTTGGCAGATTTTGAGGGGCAATTTCCGTCAGGGCTGACAGAAATCCAGAAAATTCCAGGTATTGGGCCATACACGGCGGCGGCAATTGGCTCAATTGCGTTTGGGCTTGCAGCGCCAGCGGTTGACGGGAATTTATTTCGTGTGGGTGCCAGGCTTTTTGCGCTGTCAGACGATATTTCAAAAGCGAAAACGCGCGCCGTTTTTGAGGCTAAATTTTCAGAAATCATCAGCCGCACGCGACCGGGCGATTTCAATCAAGCGTTGATGGACGTGGGCTCACAGATTTGCACGCCTAAAAATCCAAGCTGCGCGAGCTGCCCGCTGGCAAAATTTTGTCTTGCGAATGAAGAAGGCACGCAGGAACAATTTCCTGTCAAATCGGCAAAAATCAAGCAAAAACAGCTGTTTTATCAGGCATTTATTTTGCGCGATGCACAGAATGCTTTTTTGCTCGAAAAACGGCCGTCTGACGGACTTTTGGCGGACATGTGGACATTTCCAATGACAGAAGTCGCATCGGCTGACAGCCCCACAAAAATCCCTGAAACGCTCAAAGAAGCTCTTGTCAGAGCTGACGAAATCGGCGACATTACGCACGTTTTTAGCCATCTGAAATGGCATGTCAAAGTCTTTGTTTGTCAGCTGACAAATGAGCCGAAAGTCGCTGACAGCAGTGGTTTATACAATCAGCAGTGGTTTTTAGAAGCAGAATTTTCAAAGATTGCGCTGCCAAAGCCGCAGCAAAAAATGTTTGATATTTTTCAAAAAAGCGAGTATAATGAAAGCGATAACAAAAGTTAAAAAACTTTCAGAAAAGGAGCAATAACTATATGGTAGAAATTAACTTCACCGAAGAGGTCACAAAACGCAAAGACGCGCTGATGGCAGACTTAGACAAAATGCTGCGTATCAATTCGGAGCGCAACGATGCACTGGCTGACAAGGAAAATCCGTTTGGCCCTGGCCCGCGCGCAGCGCTGGACGCATTTCTGGCACTGGCTAAGCGCGACGGCTACGCAACGACAAATGTGGACAATTATGTCGGGCATTTTGAATACGAAAATGGCGCGGCGGACGACGCAGAAGTTCTGGGCATTTTCGCGCATTTGGACGTGGTGCCGGCTGCTGAGCAATTGGGCTGGGAAACGAATCCGTACGAGCCCGTCATCAAAGATGGCAATCTTTACGCGCGCGGCGCGTCTGACGACAAAGGCCCAACGATGGCGTGCTATTATGGCCTGAAGATTTTGAAAGAGCTGAATGTGCCCTTGTCGAAGAAAATCCGTTTCATTGCTGGCACCGACGAAGAGTCAGGCTGGTCGGATATGGACTATTATTTTGCGCATTATGACGGCAAACTCCCCGATTTTGGCTTTTCGCCAGACGCTGAGTTTCCAATCATCAACGGCGAAAAAGGCAATGTGACCGAGTTCTTGCATTATGACGGCTCAAATGGCGGTACAGTGACGCTTGAAAGCTTTACGTCGGGCTTGCGCTTCAACATGGTGCCAGAAGTCGCAACGGCTGTGATTTCAGGAGAAACGGACGATTTGAAAGCAGCGCTTGACGCATTTGTCGCAAAATTTGCCGAAAAGAAAATAACGTATACACTCGCGCAAGCAAACGGCAAAGCAACGCTTGTCTTGAACGGCAAAGGCGCGCACGGCGCGATGCCTGAAATGGGCGTCAATGCGGCGACCTATTTGGCGGCGTTCCTTGATACGCTTGACTTTGGCGGCGCTGCAAAAGAGTATTTGCATATTGGTGGCGTGACATTGCTTGAAGACCACGCGGCTGAGCGACTTGGCACGGCTTACAATGATGCACTTATGGGCGGTATGACAGTTAATCCGGGCGTCTGGAACTTTAAGGCGGGCGAAGATTCGACGATTGCGCTGAATTTTAGGTTCCCACAAGGAACGGACAAAGACGTGATTAAATCAGTGCTTGTCAAACTTTCTGGTGTTGTTGACGTTGAAATCGCGCCGCATGACATGAATCCGCATTATGTGCCGCAAGAAGATGAGCTGGTGAAGACGTTGCTCGCGGTTTATGAGAAGCACACAGGGCTCAAAGGCTACGAAACGATTATCGGCGGTGGAACTTTCGGGCGCTTGCTCAAGCGCGGCGTTGCTTATGGCGCTATGTTTGAAGGCGAAGTGGACACGATGCACCAAGCCAATGAGTTCAAGCCTGTGGCGGCGATTCTCAAAGCTGCAGCGATTTATGCTGAAGCGATTTATGAGCTGGCAAAATAAAAAATGATGAAAGTCCTTCGTTTGAAGGGCTTTTCATTTGTGGTATAATTGACCTATGATTTTTGGAATTGGTGTGGATAATTGCGAGCTGGCGCGCATTGAGCGAGCTATCACGCGTTCTGAGACATTTGTCAGAAAGATGATGAATGATGCAGAATTTGCCCGTTTTTCAAAAATTTCGACAAAAAATCGACGCATTGAATTTGTGGCTGGTTTGTGGGCAGCCAAGGAAGCTTATGCAAAAGCGCTTGGCACGGGCTATTCGCACGGCATCACGCCAGAAAAAATTTCTGTTGATAGCGATGCGCTCGGCAAACCGCTGATTTCGAGCCCTTTTTTTAGCGGCCATGCAAACGTGTCAATCACGCATGATGGCGGGCTTGCGACCGCTTTTGTGACGCTCGAGTTCGCCGACAAGATGTGAGCCCGACTGCCAAGCTCCGTAGAAATTTAGAGAAATGTGGTTCTGACTGACAGTCAGGTTCCGTTTTGTCTAATTTCTTAGGAGCTAGGCGGGCAAACTTAGTTAAGATGAGATGTGAGCCCGACTGCTCAGTTAGGAGAATGAAATGAAACCAGCTTTACACCGCGCGACGCGCGCAATCATTGATTTGGCGGCGATTCGAGGGAATCTTGCGAAATTTATAGAATTTTCAAAAAAACCTGTTTGGGGCGTCGTGAAAGCTGACGGTTACGGGCATGGCGCTTCTGAGGTTAGCCGCGCCATTGAACCGCTTGTGAGTGGCTTTTGCGTGTCGGATTTAGACGAAGCGCTCGAGCTGCGCGAAATTGGGCTGACAAAGCCTGTTTTGGTGCTGTCTGGCATTCCTGTCAAAGACACGAAACTTGCGCTTGAAAACGACATCACGCTGACCGCGCCAAATCAAGAATGGCTCATGTCACTTCCAGAATTGCCGCTGCTATCAGGCTTGAAATTGCATATCAAAGTCGATTCTGGCATGGGACGCATTGGCGAGCAGGAGCCCGAAATTATCAATCAAATGATTGATTTTATGGACGAAAATGACCTTGTTTTTGATGGTATTTTCACGCATTTTGCGACGGCTGATGAGCGCGACGATGTGTATTATTACGCGCAGCTGACGGCTTTTGAGAAGATTCTGTCAGAGCTGACAAGACGGCCGAATTATGTGCATACATCAAATTCTGCGGCTGGGCTCTTTCACAAAACAGATATTTTTGATTTTGTGAGGCTCGGCGCGGGACTTTACGGGATTAATCCAAGCGGTACGGAGATAACGCCGCCATTTGAGCTGACAGAGGCTTTGTCGCTGGTGTCAGCGCTGACAATGGTTAAAAAAGTGCCAGCTGGGGCTAAAATCGGCTATGGCGCGACTTATGAAGCGCTTGAAGAAACCATCGTTGGCACGGTGCCAATTGGTTACGCGGACGGGCTTGCACGCGTGACGACACAAGGCTTTCACGTTTTGGTTGACGGTCAATTTTGCGAAATCATCGGTCGCGTATCGATGGATCAGCTGACCATCAAATTGCCCCAAATTTATAAAATCGGGCAGCCCGTGACGCTGATGGGCCACGACGGCACGGCGTTCATCAGCGGACAAGATTGGGCCGCGCGCAACGAGACGATTCATTATGAAATCTGCACGCATTTGACCGAACGCGTTCCTCGCTTTTATCTTGAAAATTAGAAAATCCTAATATTTAAGGCGAAATTAAGCTCCGTGCGCTATAATGAGAGTATAAGATAAGGCCATATCTTTCAGCTGACAGAGTGACTGAAGAAAGGAGGTTATTCATGGTTTTGATTTACACTGTTCCGTCCTGCAGCTCCTGCAAAAAGGCGGAAGAATGGTTTCAGATGCACGAAATCCCGTACAAGAAAATCAATTTACTGACGGATGATATTTCTCCGAAAGACTTTTTGAAAATTCTCAGTCTCACCGAGGAAGGCACCGAGGAAATCATCTCGAAACGCAGTAAAGCTTACCAGCGCCTGAACATCAACTTCGATACTGTGACGGTCGACGCGCTCATTGCGCTCATTGAAGATAACCGTACTTTGCTCAGGCGCCCGCTCATTGTTGATGACACGCGGCTTCAAGTTGGCTACAACGACGACGATATTCGCAAGTTTCTCCCCCGTGATTTTCGCAAGGTGAAACTTGCCAAGGATTCCACTGAAATCCGGAAAATTGTCGAGATTCGCGAAGCGAAAGAGCGCGAGCTTGAGCTCAGCTCGCAAAATATGAGTTTCACTTCCTAACATTTATAACTCTTTAGATTCGCAAGCGCTCAGCCATGGATGAGCGTTTTTGTTTTTTTCTGGTATAATTTTTATATGCAAAAAAATGAGGTTTTTGAAGCCGCAACGGTGGTTGATTTGACGCATGATGGCTTAGGAGTCGTGCGCGTAGACGGTTTTCCGATTTTTGTCGAGAATGCGCTGCCAGGCGAAACGCTCCATTTTCGTGTGACGAAAGTCGGGAAAAATTTTGGATTTGGGCGCGTGGAAAAATTTCTGACACAATCAGACGCGCGTGTGACGACTTCTGACGCGGCTCTTTTGCGCACAGGAATTGCAGATTTGGTGCATTTGAGCGTTGACGCGCAGCTTGTATTCAAGCAGCGGCAGGTTGCGGTCGCGTTATCAAAAAATGCGGGCTTGCGCGATTTTCCAGTGCTTGAAACGCTTGGCGCACACGAAAAATTGGCGTATCGAAACAAAGCGCAAATTCCTGTCAGAATGGTCGCTGGGCAGCTTGAGACGGGCTTTTTCAGGAAAAATTCACACGACTTGATTCCGATGACCGATTTTATGATTCAAGCACCTGAAATTGATGCGGTTTTGGAATTTTTGCGCGCTCAGTTGCGTCTGTCAGGGCTGACAGCGTACGACGAGCGCACTGGACGCGGCTTGGTGCGCCATTTGGTGATTCGGCGCGGGCATCATTCGGGCGAAATAATGGTCGTTTTCGTGCTGAGCGCTGACAAATTGCCTCGGGAAATCGTGTCAGCGCTGACAAACGCATTTCCAGCCGTCAAATCCGTCCAGATCAACGTCAATAAAGCGCGTGGCAATACGATTTTTGGACCGATATTTCGCACCGTTTTTGGCGCTGATTTTATAACGGATACATTGCTCGGTAAAACGTTTCAGATTTCAGCGCCCGCATTTTATCAAGTTAATACAGCACAAGCCGAAAAATTGTACAAACTCGCCTACAAGTTTGCGGAATTGAAACCGTCAGACATCATTATCGACGCCTATTCAGGCATTGGCACGATTGGAATTTGCGCGGCGGACAAGGTTTCAGCCGTTTACGGCATGGAAGTCATTCCCGAGGCGGTTGAGAATGCGCGCGCAAACGCGCAACTGAATGTCATGGATAAGTGTCATTATGAAGTCGGAAAGGCTGAGGTCATCTTGCCGCGCTTGCTTTCTGATGGCATCGCGCCTGACGTGATTTTTGTGGATCCGCCAAGAAAAGGACTTGACGAGAATTTTATCGTAGCCGCCGCGAAAATGGGCGCGCGCAGTGTGATTTATATCAGCTGCAATCCTGCAACCTTTGCCAGAGATGTGAAACGTTTTGATGAGCATGGCTACAGGCTTATCACCGCGCAGCCTGTTGATTTATTTCCACAAACGCATCATGTCGAAGTGGTCGGAAAATTAGTTAGAAAACAAAAAAAATGAACAAACAAAAACACAATCATGAGCGTGAATCGCAAGTTTATTACGACCACATTGCCGCACATTTTGAGCGCAGTTTTGATGGCTTTTTATCATATTTTTTCAAGAAATTTATCCTCAAAACGCTTAAAATTCCCGCAAATAGCCGTGTGATTGACGTGGGCTGCGCAACGGGCACGCTTTTGAGCAATCTGTCAGCGCTGACAGAAAATCTGGACGGTTACGGCGTTGATATTTCGTCTGAAATGGTCAAAATAGCAGCTGACAGACATCCGCGCTTTCAGTTTCAGCAGGGCTCGGCCGAGAAATTACCGATTGACACTGCGTGTATGGATTTTGTCATTTGCTCGGCGAGTTTTCATCATTTTCCACAGCCTGAAACGTTTTTAAAAGAAGCCATGCGTGTGCTGTCAGCTGATGGAAAATTAGTGATTGCAGAGATTCACATTCCGCTCGTGACGCGGCTCTACAACTGGCGTTTAGCGCGTTTCTCTCATGAAGGCGATGTCAAAGTTTACACGCCAAAAGAGCTAGCGACACTTTTTCAAAACGCCGGTTTTCAAATCGTCAAACGCCGGATTTTCTTTCAGATTCAATATTACGAGCTGACCGCCATAGTTAATAAGCACGTTTAAAACGATTTGACATTTTTCAAAAGCAGCCTATCATCGCTTTAAGCATTATGTTATAATAAGTTCATGGAAAAACCTGAACAAACGCGCGCGAAATTTCGCATGAGCTATTTTTACAAATGGATGGTCAATAATAAAGTCGCGACGGCGTCAGCTGTCTTACTTTTGCTGTTGCTCAACATTTTTTTGTTGATGAAATTAAGCTTTATTTTCACGCCGATCGCTGATTTTATTGGGGTCATCTCGCTTCCAGTCGTTCTTGCAGCCGTCTTTTACTATTTGCTCAATCCGATTGTTAATTTTGCGGAAAAACACAGAGTGCCGCGGCTTGCAAGCATTTCTGTCGTTTTTGTTATTCTCATTGGTCTGGTTATTTGGGGGCTGTCAGTTGCGGTGCCAAGTATCATTGATGGCGTGATAGATTTTTCAAAACGCGTGCCGCATTATGTAAATTTGGCACAAAATGAAACGAATCAGATTTTGCAAGACAACCGCTTTTCGCAATTTCGCCCGCAAATCAATAAAACGGCGGAGAATTTTGGAACCACGCTTATTGATTGGTCCAAAAATGCGTCCACAAGCCTCGTGAGTTCGCTGACAGACGTGGTGACGAAAACGGCAACGGTGGTCATTGACATCATCGTTTTCCCTTTTGTCCTTTTTTTCCTCTTGAAAGACGGCAATCACTTTACGGCGTACATTTTGCAATTTCTTCCGCAAAGATGGCGCAAAGACACAAGCTCTGTTTTGGATAAAATTAATGTGCAGCTGTCAGCGTATGTGCGCGGTCAAGTGGGCGTTGCGCTTGCGGTAACAGCGTTATTGCTTATCGGCCTGCCTGCAATCGGCCTGCGTTATGGCGTGGTGCTCGCGATTCTCTCAGGCGTCTTCAACCTGATTCCGTTTCTTGGCTTTTTCTTGTCAATCGTTCCTGCACTCGTGATTGGCCTTGCCACGGGCGGTCCGATCATGCTTCTTAAAGTCATTGTCATTTTCGCGATTGAACAAACGCTCGAAAGCCGCTTGATTTCGCCGCTTATCCTGGGTTCACAGCTGAAAATACACCCCATTACGATTATTTTCGTTCTCCTTACCGCGGGAAAAATCTGGGGCGTTTGGGGCGTTCTTCTCGCGATTCCAGCCTATGCAACCGCAAAAGTCCTTGTCACGCATATCTTTGAGTGGTACCGCGAAATTTCTGAGCTCTATGAAAATGAGGAAACGGAACCCTCAAGTGACTAATAAATTCCCACCTGCGTGGGATTTTTTATTGTGCAAGAGGCTAGAAGTGGCAGAAAGCTGAAAGTTATGCTAAAATAAAGGAAAATTGGGTTTATTGGGCGTGGATAAACAAAACTAACGGAGAACGATGTCAGACGAAGAAATACAAGGCTATGGGGCAAACGCCAATCGGGCGTATGGCTACGACGCTCATTCAGAGGAAGAATTTTCTGAATCATTTTCTGATACGCTGATACAGCAGCCTCAAAAAGAAAAAGAGGCACAGAGCGCGAAGCCAGCCGAGGCCTCACCGTCGCTGAATAAAAACATTTTTGCGTCTGTTTCCGCAGAACTTTCAGAAAGTGAAAGTATGCTTGAAAGCTATACGGAGTCATTGTCGGGCTCGCTTTCCATGCAATTTTCCGAGGGCGTAAGCGAGGTTGTCGCGCGTTCATTGATTGAATCCGAAGCGATTTCCGAATCGGAGAGTATGAAAGACGCGTCTGAAAGTGAATCAGAAAGCGAATCTGCTAGTGCTCAAAGTGATTCTGAAAGCTTGCAGCGGGTGTCAGAGAGCGAATCAGCGCATTCATTGTACGTGTCTGAAGAAGAGTCAGAAAGTCTCTCAGCCGAGGAATCGCTGAGCGAGCAAGAGGTGCTCCACGCGTCAATGCACGAAAGCGAGCTCCAATCGGAATCTCTGGTTGCGTCGGACTCTTTGTCGTTGGTGGATGCAGCTAAAGAAGAGCAATCTTTGGCGCGCTCGGAAGTGGGCTCAACACTCGCGTCAGAGTCTCAGTCAGAGTCAACTGTGCGCGCAAAACGCACTAGCGCAAGCCTGTCAACATCAGAATCTCAGTCAGCGTTTGAATATGACTCATTTAGTGAAGCTGACGCACTTTCCGCCTCTCAGTCTCTTTTTGAAAGTGCAGAACTTTTGCAATCTGTCATGCAATCGGTGTCAGAATCACAATCTACGTTTATTTCCGAGAGTGGCTCGTATTTTGCATCGCAATCAGAATATGTTGAGGTGTCAGCTTCGCTTGCAATGTCTGTTGTGCTGTCAGAATCTCTGTTTTTAGAGGCGAGCGCGCAAGCGTCAGAAGACGCGCTTGAGTCATTGTTTGAATCAGGCTCACAGTCTGTTTTGACGTCTGCAAGTGAATGGACGGAGAACTCAACGTTGGAGTCGCAGCTGGAGTCCAATCGTGAGTCAGATTATTTCAGTGAGTCGCTTGAGGCTCAATTTTCAGGCTCAGAATCGCTCTCGTTGTTTATGAGCGAATCCGATCGGCGTGAATATGACGCGTCTGTGTCTTTGTCAGAGAGTGCGCTTTTGGCCGCACAGTACTCGCAATCATTGTCAGAGTCGCATTCTTACCAGATGTCAGAGGAAGTTCGTTTCTCAAATGAAGTGTCAGAGCGGCTTTTGCTGTCAGGCTTTGACTCGACGTCAGAGAGCGTGTTCCTTGAGACTTCAGAGTCGTTGAGTCTGTCAGAGCTGCTGTCGGCGTCGCATTATGCGGAGCGGTCGCTGAGCGAATCGGGCTCATTGCTGGAATCAACGTCAGAATCGCTTGCGCGCATGATTTTTGCTCAAGAAAGCTTGTCGCTCTCTGAAATCCAAGCACTTTCTGATTCACAATCTTTGTCAGAACACCTATCAGAAGAAAACTCGCAGTCCCTTGTTCAATCAACTTCGGCAGCGCTTGCGCAGTCAGAAGAAGTGTCAGAATCTCTCTTTGTGTCAGCCAAAGAAAGCGAATCCGAATCGCTCTTATCGTCTGTCTCATTGTCCGCGTCTGCGTCTGAAAGTGAAGCGAAATCGCTGTCAGGCTCTGCATTCACATCAGAATCCGTGTCTTTACGTGACTCAGCCGAGCTTTCGGCGTCTGTAAGCTTTTCATTATCTGAGTCCGAAATGGAATCCGAAAATGAATCTGTGACACTGTCCGAATCTGCAAGCTTGTCCGAGTCAAATCTTGAAAGTGCTTCACAGCGGGCGTCTGAGCGACACTCGGAATCCGCGTCTGTTGCCGCGTCGCAAGAAATAAGCGCGCTCCGCGTGTCTGAGTCTGATTCTGAAAGTCTCTCCGAAATGGAAATGCTCTCTGAAAGCTTGTCGGCCGAGGCTTCGGGCGAATTATCAGCGGCCACAAGCGCGCAGGAGTCGGAAGTTGCAGCGTCTAGCAGTCTGTCAGCTGCGGCATCAGAATCCCTTTCTACGAGCGCTGAATCCGAATCCGAATCACTTCGTGAAAGTGAAGAATCCCAATCTGAGTCACTCTCGTTTGTCGAGTCAAATCATGAATCAGAAGCGGTCTCTGAAACCTTGTCAGCATTTGACAGTGAAAGCGCGCTGGAAGCCGAATCCGCGTCAATTTCTGAATTGCTCGCGACCTCTGACAGCGAGTCGGCCGTCGAAAGCGATAAGCTCTCAGAAAGTCTGTCAGCGGTCATTTCCGAGGAAGAAAGCCTGTCCGTTTACAGCGTAGAAAGCGCGTCGCTTCGTATTTCGGAAGACGATCGCGCGCTTTTAGAGGCGTATGAGTCGGAAATGCGATCGAATTCTGAAGCGAGAGAAGCGTCAGAAAGCCAGTCTGCATCATTTGTCGCGTCTGTCAGCTACAAAGAATCTGAGAGCGTCTTTGACTCGGAAAAAATGTCCGCCTTTGACTCAGAGCACCTGAGCTTCTCAGAAAGCGCGTCTCTCTCAACTTTGGAAAGCGCGTCAGAGAGCGATTTTACGTCTCTTTATGACTCGGAAAGTACGTCTGAATCGCTTTATGAAAACCTGTCAGCCGCGGATTCTGAAAGTGAATCCGTGAACGATTCGCAAGAAGATAGCTTGACCGTTTCCACAGTCGAATCCGAGCTTTTGTCAGCTTCGATTAGTGAGCACGACAGCGCGCAAATGTCTGAATCCGAGTCGCATGCCAACAGCCTCTCGGCGTCTGACAGCGTGTCGATACAGGCGTCGTTGAGCGATTCAGAATTCCTGTCGCAATCCGATTCACAGGAGTTTTCCGAGTTTGACAGCCGGTCAATGAGCACCCTCGACTCGACATCGCTTTCCGAACTGGAATCATCTTCAGAATCAACCGCGAAATCAGCGTCTGTCGAGCTGTCAGACTCTCTGTCAGCCACCGCATCGCTTTCCGACTCAGAAGCAAAAGAAATCTCTTTGTCGAGTTCAGCCGCCATGTCTGACAACATTTCGGACGATGTGTCCGAGTTTGACAGCTTGTCCGAGTCTGACTCGATCAGCGATTTTGCATCAGAAAGTAGCTCCGACGCGCTGTCGCTCTCGGAATCTGATTCATTTGCCGACTCACAAGAACTCTCAGAAAGTGAAGAACTCTCCGAATCTGACAGCTTGTCTGAATTAAACGTGCGCTCCGAATCTCTCTCGCTCGCAGAAAGCACCCAGCTTTCAGAAAGCGAAGCAGTTTCCGAGTCTGACAGCTTGTCCGAGCTCAGAGAGCGCTCAGCGTCCCTCTCGCTCGCAGAAAGTGCCCAGATTTCAGAAAGCGAAGACTTCTCAGAATCTGTGTCCCTACACGCGTCTCAAAGCGCGTCGGACCTTCTCTCACACTCAGGCTCGCAAGAATTTTCAGCGAGCGAGCATTTGTCAGCCAGCGAATCAAGCGCACAATCAGCGTCAGACTCAGATTCACTCTCTGAATCGGCGTCTCTCTTACTTTTAGAATCGCTGCGCGAATCAGATTTACTTGAGCTTTCTCTGTCAATCTCCAACTCTTCGTCTGACAGCATTTCGGCCTACATTTCCGAATTTGACTCGCTATCAGAATCGGACGTTCTAAGCGGCGTAGTCTCAGAAATCGCGTCAGAAGAGCTGTCGCTCTCAGAATCTGACAGTCAGTCCGAATTACACGCGCATTCTGTGACTCACTCGCTTTCAGAAAGCGCTCAACTCTTAGAAAGCCACGCGTTCTCGGCGTCTGACAGCTTGTCCGAATTTAGCGAGCGCTCTGAATCTCTCTCATTTTCAGAGAGCGTGCAACTTTCAGAAATCGAAATCTTCTCAGAATCTGTGTCCGTTTACGCGTCTCTGAGCGCTTCTGAAAGCCTTGCGCTGGTTTCTTTGAGCTTTAGTACGTCAGAGATTGTCAGCCAATACAACCGTGAATCCGGACGTCTGTCAGCGCTGATGAGTGATTCTGAGCGTATTTCAGAGGAAACATATCAGATGATTTTAGCGTCCGAGTCGGGCTCTGCCTCCGTTGCGATTTCTCATTTGGATTCACAGCTCGCCTCAGCGCGTACATCGGATTCAGAGAGTACGAGTGCGGATGAATCCCAGTTGACCTCGGAGTGGGCATTCTTTGCAACAAGTGAGAGCTTGTCAGAGAGTGATTCTCAGCTGACAAGCGAATCCTATTCATTTTCCGAGTCGGCGTTTGACGCCGCAAGCGACCAGCTGCGCGTCCTCTCACTTTCTCTTGAAGAGTCCATGCTCCATTCCCTTAATCAGACGCCACAAACGTCTGTCAGCTCGACAGAGGCAGATTCTCCCTCAGATTCAGACGATGGCCCACACGGCCTATTTGGCCGCTTTAGACGCTAATGGACTCGTTTCATCACCCGTTTTGCTTTTGAAGGCTATCTTCGCCTTCAGTTAAGCTGTCCACAGAACATCAAACTAAAAAATCCGAAAACTTATTCTTTCGGATTTTTTTGATTTTTATGTTACATTTCGACATTTTTTACGCATAATAAGACAGGAGGAATAAAGTGTACGAAATTAAAGAACCAGCATTTGCTGTACAACCACGTGAGCGCCTAGCTGCTTACGGCCCAGAAAGCTTAAATGAACAAGAACTCTTGTCTATTTTGCTGCGCACAGGCACCAAACAAAAAGGCGTCCAAGAACTTGCACGCCAAATTTTAGAAAGATTTCGTGATTTGGAAAGTTTTAAACGCGCGTCTTTGGCTGAACTCCAAGAAATGAGCGGCATCGGCAAAGTGAAAGCCATTGAGCTGCAAGCCATGATTGAATTTGGCAAACGCGTGCAGGCAAGTAGAAAGCCGCACGGGCGCACGATTTACGGCTCGCATGATATTGGCCTGCAAATGATTGCCGAGCTCTCAGACCTTGAACAAGAGCACCTCGTGGCGATTTATCTGGACACGCGCAATCATATCATTCAAAAACGCACAATTTATATCGGAACAGTCAATTCATCGCCCGCCGTGCCACGCGATATTTTAAACATTGGCGTGCGCCTCATGACGAGCAAACTCATCGTCATTCATAATCACCCGTCAGGCGCGCTTGAGCCAAGCAAAGATGATTTCATTTTCACCGAAAATCTCCAAAAGGCCTGTCATTCCCTCGGCTTTCTTCTGATAGACCATCTCATCATCGCTGGCGGAAATTATCTCTCATTCCGAGAAAAAAACCTGCTTTAGCAGGTTTCAGTTAATCACGAGCATACCGTCTTTAAGCGCCCAAGGTTCATTTGGGTCAATGTGATCGTAAAACATGATGCCGTTTGTGTGGTCGATTTCATGCTGAACGCACATGGAAGAAAAACCACGCAATTTGAGGCTTTGCGCGTGGCCGTTGATGTCCACATAATCGACAGTGACACGCGCGTGGCGCACCACATAACCCGGTACCTCGCGATCAACAGAAAGACAACCCTCGCCAGACTCGAGCGCCGCTGTTTGTACGCTTTCGCGCACGATTTTCGCGTTAAATAAAATCTCCTCGAGTGCATAACCTGTGTCTTCGTTGACAGTATTTCCCTCGGCGTCCGTTTCAGGCGGATTGGGTACAAGAACCGCAATAATTTTTTTTGCAATATCAAGCTGATTGGCGGCAAGTCCCACGCCGCCACGCAATCCCATGGCTTCAGCAATTTCGTCATCTTGCGAATTGTGTAAAAATTCCATCATTTTGCGTCCAAGCGCTTTGTCCTCTGCACTCAATGGCAAAGAAACTTCGTCAGCCACCTGACGCAAAGTCGGATTTCCTTCACGAACGATATCAGCCATGTCAATCAAATGGTCATTTTTTATCAACTTTTCTTGAATTCTCATAACCCAAATTATAGCAAAAAACGCTGATTTTTGGTATAATTTAGCTATGTCAGAAAACGAAAATGAACAGTTAGAAAATGAAGCACTCGAAATTACCCAAAATGCAGATGGCGTAAATGCGAGTGATTACGACGCCTCACAAATCCAAGTTCTTGAAGGTCTCGAAGCGGTTCGGATGCGTCCAGGAATGTATATTGGCTCAACTTCCAAGGAGGGCTTGCACCACTTGGTTTGGGAAATTGTAGACAACTCAATTGACGAAGCCCTTGCGGGCTTTGCGACGCATATTGAGGTTTTTATTGAGCCTGATAATTCGATTACTGTGGCCGATGATGGCCGTGGCATACCCGTTGGGATTCAGAAAAAAACAGGGCGCCCAGCGGTCGAAACAGTCTTTACAGTGCTTCACGCGGGCGGAAAATTTGGCGGCGGCGGCTACAAAGTTTCAGGCGGCTTGCACGGTGTCGGATCGTCGGTTGTCAATGCGCTTTCAGTGCAGCTTGACGTGACTGTCCACCAAAACGGCCAAAAATATTTTCAAGAATATCATCGCGGCATTGTGGGCGATGATCTTAAAATTATTGGCACGACGGATAAGCGCGGTACGACTGTACATTTTACGCCAGATCCTGAGATTTTCACGGAAACGACCATTTTTGACTTTGGAAAACTCGCGACGCGCGTGCGTGAACTTGCCTTTTTGAACCGTGGCTTGCGCATTTCCATCACGGATAAACGCGACAATGGAAAAACAGAGAGTTATCATTATGAAGGCGGTATCCAGTCTTATGTCAGCTATATCAACGAAAATAAAGAGCTGATTTTTGAGACGCCGATTTTTACGGAAAGCGAAATGGACGACATTGCAGTCGAAGTTGCCATGCAGTACACGACGGGTTATCACGAAACCATCATGTCGTTTGCCAATAATATCAATACGCATGAAGGCGGAACGCATGAACAAGGGTTCCGCACGGCTTTGACGCGCGTTATTAACAGCTATGCCAAGCAGCAAAAGATTTTGAAGGAAAATGAAGAAGCGCTCACGGGCGAAGATGTGCGTGAAGGCCTAACGGCCGTTATCTCAATCAAGCACCCAAATCCGCAATTTGAAGGGCAAACTAAAACGAAGCTCGGTAATTCTGAGGTCACAGGAATTGTTTCAAAGCTTTTTGCTGAAGCGCTGCAGACGTTTATGATTGAAAATCCGCAGATTGCCAAGCGTATCGTTGAAAAAGGTATTTTGGCCTCAAAGGCGCGTATTGCAGCAAAGCGTGCGCGGGAGGTGACGCGCAAAAAATCAGGACTCGAGATTTCAAATCTGCCAGGAAAATTGGCGGATTGTGCGTCAAATGATCCGAAACAAACCGAATTATTTATCGTCGAAGGCGATTCTGCCGGTGGTTCTGCCAAATCGGGACGCAATCGTGAATTTCAGGCTATTTTGCCTATTCGTGGTAAGATTTTGAACGTTGAAAAAGCCACGATGGATAAGATTCTTGCCAATGAAGAAATTCGTTCACTTTTCACAGCAATGGGCACGGGATTTGGTGCGGATTACAATCTTTTAAAAGCGCGTTATCATAAACTTGTCATCATGACCGATGCTGACGTGGATGGTGCGCACATTCGCACGCTTTTGCTGACGCTTTTTTATCGCTACATGAAGCCTGTTGTTGAGGCTGGCTATGTTTATATTGCGCAGCCGCCGATTTACGGCATCAAAGTCGGATCAGACACGAAAGAATACATTCAACCGGGACCCAAACAAGAAGAACAACTTCAAGAAGCGTTTGCGCGCTGGGCGCAAGGACGCACAAAGCCAAATATTCAGCGCTACAAGGGACTTGGTGAAATGGATGATCATCAGCTTTGGGAGACGACGATGGATCCTGAAAATCGTTTGATGGCACGTGTTTCAATTGAAGATGCAGCGGAGGCTGATCGCGTGTTTACCATGCTCATGGGCGATCAGGTCGAGCCACGGCGTGAATTTATCGAGGAAAACGCGGTTTACAGTACAATTGACATTTAATTAAATACCATAAATAAAAGGAGAAAAAATGGCAGTTAAACACTTAATTGAAAGTTTTGTTCCTGAGAACTACAAGGTAATGCTTGATATAGACCGTCAAGCACGTGCTATCAAGGGACAAGTCGTGGTCACAGGAGAAGCAAAAGACGTTGTTGTCAGCTTTCATCAGAAGGATCTGAACATTCAAAAAGTTCAGTTGCATGGCGCTGAAGTCCCATTTATCGTGAACCGTGAGGAAGACGAAGTGGTTATTAAGCTTGGTACGCGCGGTTTGGTGACGCTCACGCTTGATTATGAAACGACGCTCACGGATAATATGATGGGCATTTATCCGTCTTATTATGAGGTTGATGGCGTGAAGAAAATGCTGATTGGCACGCAGTTTGAGAGCCATTTTGCACGACAAGCGTTCCCATGTATTGACGAGCCTGAGGCGAAGGCGACGTTTGATTTGTCGGTCAAATGGGACGAGGAGCCAGGCGATTTGATTATCGCGAATATGCCAGAGAAATCAGTCTCTGACGGCTATCATACGTTTGAGACGACCGTGCGCATGAGCTCGTATTTGCTGGCGTTTGTGTTTGGCGAGATGCAATACAAGAAGGGCATGACGCGCTCAGGCGTTGAAGTTGGTGCCTTTTCAACAAAAGCTCATAAGCTTGAAGCGCTTGATTTTCCGCTTGAAATTGCAACCAAAGCAATTGAATTTTACGAGAATTATTATCAGACGCCTTATCCGTTGCCGCACAGCTGGCACGTGGCTTTGCCTGACTTTTCAGCGGGCGCGATGGAAAATTGGGGCTGTATCACTTATCGCGAAGTGTGTATGCTGGTTGACCCAGATAATGCGACCGAAGCGAGCAAGCAATATGTGGGTACGATTATCGCGCACGAGCTTGCGCATCAATGGTTTGGCGACCTTGTGACAATGCGCTGGTGGGATGATTTATGGCTCAATGAAAGTTTCGCCAACAATATGGAATATGTGTCAATTGATGCGATTCATCCTGAGTGGAAGATTTGGGAGAGTTTCTCAATCAAAGAAGGCTCGCTTGCGCTGGATCGTGATGCGACGGACGGCGTTCAGTCGGTGCACGTCGAAGTTGAGCATCCAGATGAAATTGGCACGTTGTTTGATCCAGCCATTGTTTACGCAAAAGGCTCACGGCTGATGGTGATGTTGCGCTATTGGTTGGGCGACGCGGCTTTCGCGGCTGGCTTGAAAGCGTATTTCACGAAAAATCAATACGGCAACACGGTTGGCGATGATTTGTGGGCGGCTTTGTCCGAGGCGTCTGGTAAAAATGTTTCGGATTTCATGCACTCGTGGATCAATCAGCCAGGCTATCCTGTCGTTGATGTGACGGTGGAAAATGACACGCTCGTTTTGTCGCAGAAGCAATTTTTCATCGGCGAGGGCGTTGATAGAGGCCGTTTGTGGAATCTTCCGCTGAATAGCAATTGGACTGGCTTGCCAGATTTGTTGACGACTGACAGAGTTGAGATTCCGGGCTTTGCGCAGCTGATGGCAGAAAATGGCAATGTGCCGCTGCAGCTAAATGTGGAGAATATGGCGCATTACATTGTCAATTACGATGCGGAGCGTCTGTCAGCGTTGACAGAAAATCTTGCGCAGCTGGCAGAAATTACCAAGTATCAGCTGCTGCAAGATCGCAAATTTTTGGCAAAAGGCGGCGTGATTAGTTATTCAGAATTGCTGAAACTTTTGCCGTATTTCAAAGGCGAGAAATCGTACATTGTCAGCCACGCTGTGGGGCAAGTTCTTGCGGACGCGGCAGTGTTTGTGGACGCGGACACGGCGGCTGACAAAGATATGGACGCGATTATCAATCAGCTGTTTTCAGATGATTATGCGCGTTTGGGCTGGGAAAAGCGTGCGGACGAAAGCTCGGATGATGAGACGCAGCGCGGCCTTGTGCTAAATAAAGTGACCGCTGCGGGCAATGAAGCAGCGATTGCAAAATCGCGTGAAATCTTTGCGCGCCATCAGGCTGACATCAGCCATATCCCGGCGGATATTCGTCCGATTGTGCTGAATACGGAAGTGCGCGCAGAAAATAGCGACGCGATTGTGCGCGATTTCATGTCGGTTTACGTCGGGACGTCGCTCCAGCAGCTCAAACGCGAGATTGAAACAGCTGTTTCTTACATCAAAAACGAGGCAACCGTGCGCGATTTGCTGGCGAATTTCCTGGATATGAATGTCGTGAAGCCGCAGGATATCCCGTTTGCGTGGTATTACTTGCTTCAGCGCGATTTCACGCAGGATGCGGCTTGGGCGTGGGAAAAGGCCAATTGGCAATGGCTTGCCGAGAAGCTGGGTGGTGATATGAGCTATGACAAGTTTGTCATTTATCCGGCAAATGTTTTCAAAACGGCGGATAAACTCGCGGAGTACAAAGCTTTCTTTGAGCCGATGTTAGAAAATCCAGGGCTCAAACGTGCGATTGAGATGGGTATTAAGCAAATCGAGACGCGCGTTGCGCTCATTGAAAGTCAAAAAGCGGCAGTCGAAGCCACACTTGCAGAAATCGCGGCACGCTAAGAAACAGATTCAAGAAATAAAAAAGAGGCTAGACCTCTTTTTTGCTTGTGTGGCGATAAATACATTGCCAAGTGGTGCGGCGTCGCCATACCGCAGTGACGAGTGTGTCATTTGCGCCCTCATAAGTGAGAATAATTGTTTTCATCGAAATTTGCCGAGTGCGGTAATGGCTGATCGTCGCCCTGTCAGCGCTGATAGAGATGCCAATGCTTGTATAATCAGGCCCTGTCAGCGCTGACAGATTTTTTGCATGGATAAAATCTTCTTCCAATGCGAGCAATTTGAGCGCAAGAGCTGCAGGTTTTGAATCGTCGGGAATGACAGCGGGCTCGACGTGAACGTCGGTGTCAAACACCTGAAATTCGTCGCGCAAGAGCGTCTCAATCTCTTCAGTCGTCGTGTGGCTTTCAAAAACGCTCATGTCAGGCGACATTTCGATGACAACATCAAGGAAAATATTCGCGCCATACATGCGGCCGCGCAAGGATTTCACAGACCAAACCTTATCCACTTGCTCAATTTTTGTGCGATAAGAAACCAGTAATTTTTCGTCGAAGCCGTCTGACAGGCTGAACGCGGAGTCACGAAAGATTTCGTAAGCCGTCCACAAAATAAAGCCTGCAATGATGAGCGCCATGATTTTGTCAAGAATCGGCAAATGAATAAGGGTAGCTAGAATCGCGACCGTTGTGCCAAGTGACGTCGCGGCATCTGACAAATTGTCCTTGGCGGCCGCAAGAAGCGCTGGCGATTCGACTTTTTTGGCCAGCCTGTGATTATAAATATACACGCCAATCATCACCGCGGCTGACAAAACACCAATCCACGCACCCACTGGGTCAATCGGCGTTTCTTTGGGCGTTATGAAATTCAACACCGTGTCGCGCAAAATCTCAAAACCAATCACCGCCATGATGAAGCTCGTAATCAGCGACGCGATAGATTCCACTTTCCAATGGCCGTAAACATGGTCGCCGTCAGCTGGAACGCGCGCCATTCTTAGCCCAACGACAATCGCGAGATTTCCCAAAATATCCGTCAAATTATTAAAACCATTCGCGCGCAAAGAGGCCGAATGAGTTAATTGCGCCATAATCAGGTTGAGCGCTGACAGCGCAATATACGCAAAAATAGCAACCCAAGCGCCATGTTCAGCAATTCTCAAGTTTTCTCGTCGTGAATTTTGCATGCCTACATTATAACATTTTCTGAATTTTAAGTGAATGATGATTTTTGAGAAGCAAAATACCTTGACAATTAGAGTACTTTGAGTTACAATATAGTTTGTCAAAATGAATAGTTTGGAAAACATACTATTGTGAAAGTGAGGAGAGTCATGTCAGAAAATGAGGCGGAATATGTGGCTATTGGCCCTGAAATCCCCAAGGAAATGCTGCGCGCGCAGGCAAATGTCATTTTGCTTACGATTTTAGAGCAAGGCGATAATTATATTTACGGGATTTTGAAAACGGTGCGCGCCGTGTCGGGCGGCGAATTTGAAATTCCAGAAGGCACGCTTTATGCGCTGTTTAAACGCTTGGAACGCGACGGAATTGTTGAAAGTTATTGGGGCGACGAGTCGGGCGGCAGCAGGCGCAAATATTATCGGATGACGGCGCAGGGTCGCTCAAATATGCAGCTTGCAGGTGAATCATGGCGCAAAGTGGACGCGATGATTGAAAAAATCAAATCTGGCAGCTATTCTGAAACGACAGATAAAAATCCTGTCAGTTGACAAAATGGCACGAGAAGTGTAGACTATATTTAGTTAGTTTAAATTTAAACTAACTAATTAGAAACCAATCTCATTCAAGCAGCGTCTTGCTTATTCCAGCCACTTTTTGGTATAATTCTGAGGTTGCATTATTTTTGAAAGGAAATTATTTTATGATTTTTAAATCTATTATGAAGCACAAGTGGATGGCACTGTTTTCCGTCCTCTCAACCTTCATTTATGCGGGGGTACAACTGTATCAGCCGCAAATTATGAAGCATGTCATGACCATCATGACCTCGCAAACTCTGACACGCAGTCAGATGAGCAGCAAGGTGACGCCTTACGGCATCGAGCTTCTCGCCGTTTCAGCTCTTGGTATTCTTTTTGCAATTTTTTCTACCTTATCAGCTGCACGTATGGCGCAGGAGATCGGCGCTGACATTCGTGAGGCAACTTACAAGAAAATCAACACGTTCTCTTATGAAAATGTTGAGAAATTCAACGCTGGAAATCTTGTTGTCCGCATGACAAACGATGTGACGCAGATTCAGACTCTGATGATGATGGTTTTCCAGATTCTCTTGCGTATTCCTGTTATCTTAATCGGTGGTATCGTCCTCTCGATTACAACCATGCCACGACTTTGGTGGATTACGGCCATTTTATTGGTTGCCATCATTTTGGTTACAATGGTCTTGATGGGACAGATGGGGCCTCATTTCATGGCTTTCCAGAAGCTGATGGACCGCATTAACGGCATCGCCAAGCAAAACTTGCGTGGGTCACGCGTGGTGAAGTCATTCGTCCAAGAAGGTAAACAAATTGATGAATTTAATAGTACATCAGACGAACTTTACGGCCATAACTGGGCTGTTGGTAAACTCTTCTCAGCTATGATTCCATTGTTTACAGTGATTTCTTA